>JANOSQ010000893.1:0-7460 GCA_031415915.1 Fimbriiglobus sp.
CAAAATTTCGACAGACCTTCGGGCCGGCACTCATCGGGTTAGCGGGTGGAACACTGACCCTCGGCTACGCCATCCTTAACCTAGCACCGCTCCTAAAAGGTTGCGCCACCACGTATGCGAAATTTCCCAGCCAGTCACCAACTTGGCTATTCTGCGACCTCACTTTGCCGGGATGGCTGCAATTACCGCTGAACGTCATCGCCTTGGCCGCACCGTTTGCGATGGGTCCAGCGACGGCTTGGTTGGTACGAGGTCGAGACCGATGGGGTCAATTGGCCGCAGGATTGACGACCGCATTGACCGCCAGTTTTATGGCGTATTTTCTTTGGATCGGAAGTTTTGTTTCCGTAGGGTTGGTAATCACGCCTTCGATCTATGATCTGACTCTGCTCGCGGATGCCACCAAACAACCCGCTGTTGCGCCCGGGGTTCCATCCGATCTCTTGGCCGAGCGATATCCCGATCTGAAAGATACGCCCACGGAGGAACGCGGTGGTCTTTTCTTCGCGAAGATTGTCTCGGATCAAGTCAACGGCATTGTTCACGGTGTGTGGCTGGGAGTCGGGTTATCGCTTGCGTCCGTTGGTGTAGTCGGGTTATTCGGAACGATGATCGCAGCGTGGTTGTACCGTCGGGGCGGCTCGTTCCGGTCCTTTTTAGTGCCCTACCTCGAGTTGAGCCTTTCCACATCGATTACAGTTGGGATCTTCATTGAGACATTGATCGGTAGTAGAGTGCCGCATCAAGCTGGCTCTTCGTCGAGTTTGTTCTTCTGGGTCGGATTGCTCGGATTGTTCTGTTGCATGGTCTTGATCAACCGAGGTGTGGTCGGAGGCTGGAATCGCATGTTGAGGGTTTCGATTGCGGTCACGTACATCATGTTCTTGGCTTCACTGATCCAAGGTGCTTCGATCCTGGCCCCGATACTCGGGTTGGCCGTGGTGGGCTACCAACTAGCGCGGCGTCGGTTCGTCCAAAATCTACAGGCTGCGGTGGCAGCCGCATAATCCGTCGCACCATGGTTTCAGTCATTTGAAGACCAGCGTTACCCCGGCGAACGGGCGAAGGTGCTGAACAACCATCACTGAATTTCTGAGGAGAGTGTAATCATCACGCGGAGCCCAAAGCGACACTCCCCTGACATTCAGCGATAGTCGCTCGACTAGGAAAACGGTTCATTCCGAAGCAACTCCAAGAATTTTTGCTCCACCCTTTCCCAACCTCCCCTTGCGTTTTCCGCCGATTCCGGCATAAGTCCGCCGGGGCACCGGGACGTTCGAGGGCAAGCCATGCGCGCAGGGGTCGATTCGGCCGAACTCATCGAGCAATTGCGGGGCGAACGCGAAGATTTCCGCCGCGAGCGCGAGCGCCGGGACGCGGAGCTCGACCGGCGGGCCAAGCGCGTGGCCAAGGGCGAAGCGCAGCTCCGCGAAGGCGAACGGGCCGTGGCGCTCGAACACAAGCGAATCCGAGCGATTTACCAGAGGTGCTTGGGGCGGATCAAAACGCGGTGGGCGGCCGAGCGGACGTCCGCGGCGAATGAACGGGCCGAATTGGAAGCCACCCAAGATCGCTTCCGCGCCTTCGCCGAACGGCGCCGGGCCGAACTCGACCGGCTTGCGGGCCAGTTGGGCGACGACAAATCCCGGTTGCAATCGGCGTGGGAACTCTTGGCCGAAGGGCAACGGCGGGCCATTGAAGATCGCCGGGAACACGACGAATGGCTCGCCCGCCAGCGCGATGCGCTCGACCTGCGGGCGAAGATGTTGATCGAGCAGCAGAAGCTCCACGAGGCGAACAGTGCGCGGTTCCACGGCCAGCAGCCGCAGTTGGCCACCGAGATCGCGGGATTGGAAGCCCGGGCGACGCACCTCCGTCAAATCATCGCCCAACTGGACGAGAAACGGGCCGCGAAGCTAGCCGCTGGGGAACGGATCAACGGGATCGCGCTCGCGCCTATTTCGTTGGAACCGTCCCGACTCCCGAGGGGCGTGTCGCATCAGGCGGACAACTTGCTCGGCGAACTCCAAGCCCGCGAACAGGAGTTGGCCCACGAGCGCCAAGCCCAAGCCAACCTGCGGGTCGTGCTGGAATCGCAAGCGGCCGAGCTGGCCGATCAACGGGCGATTCTCGCGGAGCAGATCGGCATCCTCACCGCGGCCCGGAACCTGTGGCACGACGCCGAAGCCGAGGCGGTGGCGGAACTCCACACGCTCGCCCTCGATGTCCGCTCCGGCGAACAATCGCTCGGGGAACGCGAACGGGAACTCGCCGCGGCCGAACGGCGGCGGCGGAGCCACGATCACGCGCTCGTCGAATTGCGCTTCAAACTCGAATCGTGGCATGTCGCTCTCGCCGCCAAGGAAAGCAGCGTATTGTCCGAAGCCGACCGCCTCGACGCCCGGCAGACCGCCAAGCGGGACCAACTGGATCGCTGGGAAGCCGCGCTCGGCGGAACCGCGTCGTCGTGGGCCGAGCTTCGACAACAAGAGATCGAGTTCCTCCGCGCCGAACTCGATCGGGTGGCGGTCGATCGGGCCGAGCAAATCGCGGCGACCGCGGAAGCGCGCCGGATCCACGCCGAACTCCACGAGCAATTGATCGCGGTGGCCGCGCGAGAGCTGGCGAACACGGGCGAAAAACAAGGATCGACGCGCCGCATTCGGCTGCTCGAAAAACGCTGGATGAGCCACTTCCGCCGGGAAGAGCGCCGCCAAGCCGGTGTCGAAGAGCGACTTCAACGGGATCGCGCGGAACTCGAAGAACGCACGCACCGGCTCCAACGGGAAACCGACCGATTCTTGGAAAAGCAGTTGGCCGAGACGCTCGTCCGCACGGCGCACGACCGGGAACGGTTGGCGGTGGAACGCCGCATCCGCGAGGCGACCGAAGAAGCCGAACTCGAGACCCAACTCCGTTTCCGCAGCGAAGACGACGCCCGCCGGCTGCGCGGGGAAATCGCCCGGATGTCCCAAGCGATCCTCACGGCGAATCTCTCGTCACCGGACGAACCGGACGCGGTGATTCTGCCGTTGAAAGCGGCCCAAGCGGCTTGACCGACCCCCGCACGCCCCGCGCAACCGTCACACCCGATGCCCGAGCGTCGGGTGTTTTCGCCGGAATGCCCTGAATTTCTGGAGCGCCGCGCATCCATCCGCTAGATTGTGCTTGTAAAGGTTACAATCCCGGGGTTGCGCCGTGTTCCGTCTCCCATTCATGCTGCTCTTCGCGGTCGGCCTTTTCGCCGCGGGGTGCCGGCACCACCGGACGAGTTGCGACGACCGCCGATTTTGCGAACGCGTCCGCGATCGACTCGACGACCGCCAAGACGGCCGGCGCCGCGATCCCGGCACCGGTCGCGATCCGACGATGCCCCCCGGCGTGATTCCCGCGCGCGGGGAAACGATCCCCGCGACTCCGCTGCCCACGACACCGGGCCGCAGCAACACCATCGACTGGGATCCGAACGCGTCGCTGCCGGCGCCGCGCCGCAGTTCCGAAAAACTCCCGGTGCTCGAGCTACCGCCGCGCAGTGTCCCCAGCGATCCGGTGCTGGTGGTGCCACCCGGTTCCCCCAACCGCACCCTGCTCTTGCCCGACCCGCTCCTGCAAGATCCCCTGAAAACGGCACCGAGCCAGCCGGGCCTCCTCGGCGAGCCGATTCTCACCGACTCGGCCAAGCCCGCGGAAGAGGCCAAGCTGCCCGCGACGAAATCCGATCTTCCCACCGACGGCGCTCCGACTGGCGTGGACTCCTTCGCCGCGGTTCCGGGTCAAGAGAACGTCGCCAGTGGAAGGAAGCCGACGCTCGAAGGCCTCGACGCCCTGAAAACGAAGGGTTTCAAGACCGTGCTCTACCTCCACGCCCCGGACGCGGACATCAGCGCCGCGAAGGAAACCGTGGAGAAACGCGGGTTGAAGTTCGTCTCGCTCGCCGTGTCCCCATCGACTTTGGGCGACGCCGGCAAGAGCTTCGCCGAGCAATTGAAGGATGCGACCTCGAAGCCGCTGTACGTCTACGATCTCGACGGCGTCCGGGCCGGGAGCCTCTGGTATTTGCAGTTTCGCACGGTGGAAATGCTCAGCGACGAAGTCGCCCGCATCCGCGCCAACGCCCTCGGTCTCCGGGACGCCTCGGAGTCGGAAGAGCAAAAACACTTCTGGATTGCCATCCAAGATCGACTCGCCAAGCGCTGAATCGGGGCGGGTTTACCGGATCGGCCCGATTGGGCGGATTGTTACCAACATTTCTCGGCTCAGTCCGTTCTCATCATTGACACCCCTTCCGGGGGCGTGATAGTTTAACGGAACGAATCATATCGACGGGGCCGGCCGCGCACTCACAGGTAGACACCAATGGCGAAGATCACCGGATATTGGGGCATCGATATCGGCCAATGCGCCCTCAAGGCGCTCCGACTCGAACTCGTGGACGGCAAGCCGACCGCCACGGCCTTCGATTACATCGAGCACCCGAAAATTCTCTCCCAACCCGACGCCGACCCGGATGCCCTCACCCGCGAGGCACTCGAGAAGTTCCTCTCGCGCAATCCGGTGAAGCACGACACAGTCGCCATCAGCGTCGCCGGGCAGAGCGGCTTGGCCCGTTTCGTGAAGCTGCCGCCCGTGGAAGAGAAGAAGATTTCGGACATCGTGAAGTTCGAAGCCAAGCAGCAGATCCCCTTCCCGCTCGAAGAAGTCGTCTGGGACTACCAGAAGGTCGGCGGCGGCGAGAACATCGGCGGCTTCGCCATGGAGACCGAAATCGGCCTCTTCGCCATGAAGCGCGACATCATCAACCGGCACCTGGGGCACTACCAAGCGGTGAAGGCGGAAGTCCACATCGTCCAAATGGCCCCGCTGGCTTTGTGCAACTACGCCACCTACGAAATCCTCAAACGCGGCGGCGTGGACGGCATCGATCCGACCGCGGCGCCCGACACGAGTGACGACACGCCCCGCGGCAAGAAACGCTGCGCCGTGATCCTCGACATCGGCACCGAGAACTCGAACCTCATCATCACCGACGGCGGCAAGATCATCTGGCAGCGGCCCGTGCCCCTCGGCGGGAACAACTTCACGCGGGCGCTCACGAAGGAATTGAAGCTCACCTTCGCCAAGGCCGAGCACCTGAAGCGGAACGCGGCGAAGTCGCCCGAACTGGCCCAAATCCTCAAGGCTCTGCGGCCGGTGCTCACCGATTTCGTCGGCGAAGTCCAGCGCTCACTGGGTTACTTCACGAACACCCACCGCGACGCCCACGTCGCCTACCTCGTCGGCCTCGGCAGCGCGTTCAAGCTCCCCGGTCTGCAAAAGTACCTTTCGGAGAAACTGGCCCTCGAAGTCCGCAAGCCCTCCAAGATGGAGCGGCTCTCGGGCGAACAGGTACTCACCGATCCGAACTTCACCGACAACATCCTGACCTTCCCGGTCGCCTACGGTTTGGCCCTCCAAGCGACCGGACTGGCCCGCTTGCAGACGAACTTGCTCCCCGGCGAAATCCGCACGGATCGCTTGATCCGGGCCAAGAAACCGTGGGCCGCCGCCGCCGCCGCGGCACTCCTGCTCGGAACCGGGGCCGTGGCCTTTGGCTACGGGACGCAGTATCAAGCCGTGTCCGACAAGCGCATCACCGACTCGATGGGGAAAGCCGAACGCGTGGTGAAAGCGGCCGGCGATCAGGAGAAAGACCGCACCTCGAAGGAAGGCGAAAAGACCGCCGCCATCACGGAAGTGAAAGCCATCGTCGCCGGGAACGACGAGCGGTTGAACTGGGCGCGCCTGCTCGAATTGATCTCCGCCTCGCTGCCCGTGCCGGGGTTGATGGACCAGAAGGGGGCGCTGGTCGTCCCCGGCAACCTCGACTTGGCCGATCAAAAACCGTACTGGATCACGGGCCCACAGCAGCTCGCCATCGGCAAGCACTACGAGCGCATCGCCTCCGGGGTGCCGCTGAATAAGCTCTACGACGACGATAAGTCCGAAAACCTGGCGACGGTGAACATCGAAGCGGTCGATTGCCGGTACAGCGACAACGTGCAGGCGTTCCTCATCAATGCCCAAGACTTCGCGGACAAAGTGTCCGGATTGCCGATCTTGCTCGACTTCCCCGCCAACGTCGAAAAGGTGCCCGTGGAAGACCCGGCCGCGAGGGTCAAGGAAGCGCCGAAGGCCCCCGAAGGCCCCGCTTGGATCATCGAGATCCGCGGCTACACCTACAACGGCGACGCCACGAACTTCTTGCGGAAGTGTTTGGTCGGCAACCTCAAGCGCTCCGAGCACTTCGCGAAAGTCACCGACCCGACCGAGAAAAAGGTCGCCAACTCGCTGCAAGCCGAAACGCTGGCCGACCCGGTGAAAGGCCGCATCAGCCACGCATTTTTGGCTCTCTCCTACACCAAAAACAAACGCGACGGGGCGGCACCCGCACCCAATGCCCCCGGCGCCGGGGGGAACTTCCAGTACATCCCCAGCTCGCGGCTCGATCTGCTCATGACCCCGAAAGCCGCCGCCGCAACCAACACCGGCGAGAACACGGGCATGATGCCGTCGATGCCCGGCGAAGGGGCCGGGGCAGCCGGTACGGCCGGGAAATGGTTCGGCCTGCTCGGGAAGTCGACCGCGAACAATGCGAATTTGTTCTCCGGCGGCGGCGGCGGCGAAGGCCCCGGACAATCGAGCATGTACCCGCCGATGCCGGGCGCACCCATGGGCGTCCCGATGGGTGCGGTTCCCCCGACGGTTCCCGCCGCCGGCCCGGCCGCCGGTGCCAAGACCAAGCACCCCACCGAGTTCATCGTGTATCTGATCTGGCGCGAACCGAGCACGGGCGACGCCCCGGCCGCCCCGAAATAGTCCCAGCCTCCGACATACCCCGACGATCACCCCAGCGGACGGATCTCCGATATGAAGACCGAAAACCTGAAAAAGCACCACTTCTGGCTGCTCTTTGGCGCCGTGCCCCTCATGGTCGGCCTGTTGGTCATCATGCTCTATTCGGGCCCCGCCGGCGCCATCGGGTCGCAGGAGGAAGCCTACACCAAGCGGAAGTCCGAAGTCGGCTCCGCCAAAGCTCCCGGCACAGGGCATTTGGCCGAACTCGACGTTCAGAAAAAGTCGCTGGAGGAGCGCCGCGGTCAACTTTGGGATGTCAACTACGACCGCCAAAAAGCCGAAGGTGTGTTCACTTGGCCGAGTGCGAGCAAGGACAAATACTTGAGGGATCTCGAAAAGCTCGATCCCCGCTTCGGGGCGAAAGGCGGGGCGACACTCGATAAGGACAAGCCGGCCGACGCCACGTTTCTCGATGTCAACGACGAAATCAGAAAGTTCACCGACGACGCCAACTACCGCGAATCTTACGTCCGGCTGGCGTCGAGCATCGCCCCGACGCGCTTCGACGGCGCGGGTTGGTCCTCGGTTCTCCGCCACGTCACGAACTGGGGCACCGGCCGACCCGA
>JANOSQ010000894.1:0-4292 GCA_031415915.1 Fimbriiglobus sp.
CTTCCCCGTGATCGACGATTTGAACACGTAGTGGCACAGGTTCTCGGCGTAGACCGTGAGTTCGAAATCGAATACATCGCGGACGTGGACGTGGGTGAAGATCCGGCTTTCGCCGTGCTTCGTGATGTGCTTGCGCTCGACTTCGTACGGCATTCCCTCGGCTTGCAAAATGTCTTCGATGCCCTGCACCGAATCGGCGAAGAGGTGCAAGTCGATGTCCGACCCCTCGCGGGTGTGGCCGGTCATCACGCTGCCGATGAGACGGGGGCGGTACTTCACCAGCCGTTTCATCATGCGCAGCGCGGCGAGCCGCATTCGCAGGAGGTTTTCGGTGCGTGTGTCGCCCTCATAGGTGCGGGCGAATTGCTGGATGAGGTCGCGGATCTCGGCGTTGCTCGGCAGACCGCTCGCTTTGACATAGCCCTTGCAGAGCCGCTTCGCCGCCTTCATTTTGGCGGTGAAGTATTCGGTCTCCGTCCGGTCGTACATGAGGCGCGCGGCTTCGAACGCAATCGCATGACGCAGTTTGGCGTCGGCCATAGAAAAGAACAGCGGTGAGTTTTTAACGAGCCTATCCGGTGCCGCTGCGAGGCTCAGTGGGAATTATAGCGGTTGATCCCGCGTCCGCAATGCTCGTAAGCTTTCGGAACGCCCCCCGGTATCTTTCTCAGGATGCTCACCCCTCTCTTCCGGCTTCTCCCCATGCCACGCCTCCATTCGATGGTTCTGCTCGCCGGGTTCGCCGCCTCTTCGGCGAGCGCGGCCGATTGGCCCCAGTGGATGGGTCCGACGCGCAACGGCGTCTGGGAACAGGATGGAACTTTGGTCGCTTTCCCGGAGGGTGGCCCCAAAAAGCTTTGGAGCGCACCCATTCACGGGGGCTATTCCGGCCCGGCGGTCGTTGCGGGTCGGGTGTTCGTGCAAGATTTCGCCACCGGCAAAACGGAGCCGGAAAACAACCCGAATAAGCGGAACGATGTGAAGGGCACCGAGCGGGTGCTCTGCTTCGATTCGACGACCGGCAAGGAACTCTGGAAGCACGAATATCCGTGCCATTACTCCCTGAGTTATCCCAGTGGCCCGCGGTGCACGCCGACGGTCGATGGGGATCGCGTTTACACGCTCGGCGCCATGGGGAACTTGTTCTGCCTCGACGCGAAGTCGGGCAAGAAGCTTTGGTCGAAGGACTTTCCCGAGGAATTCAAAGCCCCCGTGCCGATGTGGGGCTTTTGCGGCCATCCGCTGGTTCACAAGGGCTTGCTGATTTGCTTGGTCGGTGGCGAAGGGAGTTTGGCCGTCGCTTTCGACAAAGTGACCGGCGCGGAAGTTTGGAAGGCACTCGGCGCGAAGGAGACGGGGTATTGCCCGCCGTCGCTCATCAAAGTCGATGGCAAGGATCAACTGGTGCTCCGCTGCCCGCGGGCCATCCATTCGCTCACGCCGTCGACCGGGGCGAAACTCTGGGACGTGAAGCTGGCTCCGAAATATGGGCTGTCGATCAACGCCCCCCAACAGCACGGCGATCACCTCTACGCGGCCGGCGTCGGTGGCCAAGCGGTGATGCTCAAGCTGCCGATGGGATCGGGCGAATCGCCGAGCGAACGCTGGCGCGGGAGCAAAGATCTGGGCCTTTTTTCGTCCAACGCCACCCCGCTCATCCACGGGGGCACCATCTACGGCTGCGATGGCATGACCGGGGCTTTCCAAGCCGTGGACTTGGCCACCGGGAAGCGGTTGTGGGAAACGCAAGAGCCGACCACCGGCAAGGACGATGGGCTGCTGCACGGCACCGCCTTCGCGGTGCGCAACGGCGAGCACTTCTACCTCTTCAACGAGTCGGGCCACTTGATCATCGCGAAGTTGACGCTGGAAAAGTACGCGGAACTCGGTCGGGCGAAGTTGATCGAACCGACCAGCGAAGCCTTCGGCCGCAAGGTCGTCTGGTCGCACCCCGCCTTCGCGGACAAGAAGATTTTCGTCCGCAACGATAAGGAAATCGCCGCATTCGACCTAGCGAAGTAGAACAGCACCTTGCGTTCTCCCCGATGAAAGCAGGGCGGTATGGCCAGGCGGTTCGTGGAACAATTTCGGGACGGCGACTTCTTCGACGAAGTTTACCTCATTACGGAGAAGCAACTCCGGGCGAACCGGAACGGCAACCCGTACATCCAAGTGGAACTGCGCGACCGCACCGGCGGGATCCAAGCGCGGCTCTGGAATGCGGGCGAAGGCTTGTTCCGCACCTTCGAAAACGGCGATTTCGCCCAAGTCGAGGGGAAGGTTCAACTCTTCCAAGGGGCGTTGCAGGTCATCCTGAACACGATCGGACGAGTGGAACCGGGCAAGGTCGATACCATCGACTTCCTCCCGCAGACCGAGCACGAAATCCCGAAGCTCTTCGAGCGGTTGCGGGCATTCCTCCTGCGGTTGAACGCGCCGGCCCTGCGTGCGCTCGCCGAGTGTTTCTTGATGGATGACGCCTTCGTCCGCAACTTCACCACCTGCCCGGCCGGGGTGAAATTGCACCACGCCTACGTCGGCGGTTTGCTCGAACACACCGTGACGATGATGGACATCGCCGAGCGGTTGCTCCCCTTCTACCCCGGCACGGATCGCGACCTCGTCATCGTGGGTTTGTTTCTACACGATGCGGGCAAGACACGCGAACTGACGTACCAACGCGCCTTCGGCTACTCGGATGAAGGCCAATTGATCGGGCACATTTCCCTCAGCTACGAGATGCTCGTCGAAAAGGCGGCCAAGGTGCCCGAGTTGCTCGGCGAGCCGTTCCCGCGCGACCTCATGCTGCGGTTGAAACACATGATCTTGAGCCACCACGGCACACTGGAATACGGTAGCCCGAAGGTGCCGATGACCCCGGAAGCGATGCTTGTCCACAGCATCGACAGTTTGGACACCCGGCAGCACATGGTTCTCCGCGACATCCGCGAGGATCGTCAGAACGCCACGGCGTGGACGCCTTACAATAAGACGCTGCAACGCCGCTTCTTCAAGGGCGGGGCCAACGGCGACTTGTACAGCGAAGGCGGCGACGCTTTCGATTGATGCGACTTTCGACAGACCTCACCCCCTAACCCCCTCTCCGAAGCGGAGAGGGGGGACCGGAAAAGAGTGTCTTGCTCCCCCTCTCCGCTCCGGAGAGGGGGCCGGGGGTGAGGTCTCTTTTCCATGCCCGACATCTCCTCCCGCATCCTCGAAGCCCTCGGCCGACCGAGCTACAGCCCCGTCAAACCGAAGGTGCTCGCCAAGCGATTGAGCGTCCCCGAGGAGGATTACCCCGCGTTCCGCACCGCGGTGAAACTCCTGCTCCACGACGGGCGCATTCGCGTCGGCGGCGGGTCCACGCTCATCGCCGACGATCCGCACGGCACCGTCTTCGGCACTTACAAGCGGACCAACTCGGGGCCGGGGTTCGTCCGGCTCGACACCAAACCGGGCGAACCGCCGATGGCGGATGTGGCCATCCGCGAAGGGCGTGAGCTCGACGCGTCTTCGGGTGACCGCGTGCAGGTGAAGTTGCTCCGGCCGGCCGGGAAGATGGCCAATGCCAGCGGCGAGGTCGTCCGCGTGCTCGAACGGGCGACACGAACATTCGTCGGCACCTACTTCGAGCGGGACGGCGAAGGGTTCGTCAAGGTCGATGGGATCGTTTTCGCCCATTCCATATCCGTCGGCGACCCCGGTGCGAAGGGAGTGCGGTCGCAAGACAAAGTGCAAATCGACCTACTCAGGTTCCCCACGGCCGACGAACGCGGCGAAGGTGTCATCACCGAAGTCTTCGGGCCGCTCAGCCAACCCGGCGTCGATTTGCTCACCGTCATCCGCGCGTTCGGCCTGCCCGAGGAATTCCCCGAAGCGGCGTTGAACGAAGCCCGCGCCCAAGCGGATGCCTTCACCGAAACCTTGGGCGGCCGGGAAGACTTTACAAACGATCTGGTCATCACCATCGACCCCGTCGATGCCCGCGACTTCGACGACGCCGTGAGCGTGGAGTTCGACGAGAAGACCGGGCACACGGTGCTCACGGTTCACATCGCGGACGTCGCGCACTTCGTGACCCCCGGCGGGCCATTGGACACTGAAGCGCGCAAACGGGCCACGAGCGTCTATTTGCCGCAGAAGGTCATCCCGATGTTCCCGGAGGTGATCTCCAACGGCTTGGCGAGCTTGCAACAAGGCAAACTCCGCTACGTCAAGACGGTGCAGATCGAATTCGACGGCAAGGGGCAGAAGGCGGATGTCCGCTTCGCGAACGGGGCCATCCGCGCCCG
>JANOSQ010000895.1:0-3082 GCA_031415915.1 Fimbriiglobus sp.
CCCTCCCATGAACCAAGCCCGCCAAGCCGTCGTCCTCGAACCGTACAAGGTCGGCGTCCGCGAAGTCGCGCTCCCCGACCCGGGGCCGAACCAGATCCTGCTCGCCGCCGAGTACTCCGGCATCAGTGCGGGGACCGAACTCGCCGTCTACACCGGCTCGCACCAGTGGCTGCTCGACCCCAACATGCCCGATTGGAAGTTCCCCTTCCGCTCCGGGTACAGCGCGGCCGGGCGGGTGCTCAAGGTCGGCAAGGACTTCCCCGGCGGATTCGCGGAAGGGGATCGCGTCAGCTTCCCCGGCAACCACGCCTCCGCGGAACTCTTCACCGTCGGCCACGAGCGCTGCCGGGTCTGGAAGATGCCCGAGAACCTGAGCTTCGAGAAAGCCTCGGTCGCCGTGATCGCCCGCTACGGCTTCGGTGCGTCAATCCGCGTCGGCCTCACACTCGGCCGCAGTTGCGCCGTGCTCGGCCAAGGGATCATCGGCCAGTTCGCGCTTCGCTGCGCCATCGCGGCCGGGATGTCCCCCGTCGTCGGCATCGACTCCGTGCCGATGCGCCGCGCGGCGGCGCTGAAAGCCGGGGCCGATCACGTCATCGACCCGACCGCCGGCGATGCCAAGCAGCAACTGGCGAAGTACCTGAACGCCAAGGGGGCCGAGGTCGTGATCGATGCTACCGGTGTCCCCGCGGCGATCCCGACCGCGATGGGCTTGGCTTGCGATGCCGGGCAAGTGGTGGTGGTGGGTAGCCCGCGCGGCAAAGCGAACGATGTGAACTTCTACGACGACCTCCACCGCCGCTACATCGAGGTCACCGGCGCCCACGGCAACATGCTCTTCGAACCGGCCCACACCCGTTTGGCCGGGGCGTGGGACATCGACAAAGCCCAGCACTGGCTCCTCCGCGCCATCGCGAACGGCCGGTTGAGCTTGGAAGGCCTTGTGACGCACACGATCCAACCCGAGCAACTCGGCGAAGCCTACGAGGGGTTGTTGAAGGACAAAGACAACTACCTTGGCGTCGTGATGAAGTGGGTGTGAGTTGGCACGTTCGACAACCGGATTTCCGCCGCTGGCTGGGTGCAACCGATTTCTCTGGGTCAGGCCGGCCTCCCGTCGGAGCTTTGCGCCCGGGGAGCCGACGACTCCACACTTGGCCCCCGGTTCTTCAGCCGTCAGAAAGTCGTCCCAGAGACCGAGTGTCGGAAAAACCGTCACAGCTCTCATTGGCGGTTTGCGTATTTTATCTTGACATTTGTTCACAATCGCGAGGTAGGCATTCGGAATAGTAGAGCGGAGGGAAATGAATTCTTAGTATTGGGAATGTCGCTGCGCATGCCGCTCAAAGTCGGATCAATTGCCTATATTTCCTAGATATTACCCAAAAGAACACCGGTGATGACGGGATCTCCGAGGCAAATCATGAGAGCGTTGGCCCACGGCAACCCAGATCAGGCAGTCATCTTTAGTTCTAATGTATGTAAGACTATTGCAATGGGATCGATTTTTCCGCTTGTGCGAAATATCCGATTGACAACCGAGAGATGCCCAAATATCGTGCTAATCGATCAATTCACTCACTGGAGGATCCTATGCGACTGTTCTCTGTGAAGTCCCTCGGCTGCGTCCTAGCACTGCTCGTGCTTGCGCTCGCAACCCAACCGGCGAAGGCGGCGTACGCAATCACCTTCACCAACGTCGAAGGCGTTAACGTAGCTCCGGGTCAGATTGTCGTGACCATGACCCAACTGGGCACTAACGGTGTAAGCTTCCGATTTGATAACAAGAACGTTGCTAACGCGGTCACCTCTCACATCACCAACATCGGCTTCGACGACGGCTCACTGTTCGGCAGTGGGACTAGTCCAAACCCCGCTCCAACACCCGGCGTGGATTACTCGACTTTCTTGGGAGGCAAGTTCGGCGTTGACAACTGGTCTTTCAACCTCACGCGCGGGTTTCAGGCCACACCGGATGGCAACAATGGCTCGAACGGCAATAGCATTAATGTTGGAGAGTACTTGATTATTGACTTCGCTTTGACTGGCGGGCAAACCTACGATGATGTCGTTGACTCCCTCAAATTAGCACAAACTAACCCTCAGCAGGATCTCCCAGGCGGATTGCGACTCGCCTTCCACATCCAAGGCATTGCGCCTGATGGCTCGAGTTCGAAATTCATCTCCTCCGGAGGCAGTGGTTCTGGCGGTACTGGCGGCGGCGGCAGTGGAATTACACCGACACCGGCACCGGCCGGGCTCGTCCTGCTCGCGTCGGCCATGCCTTTCGCCTTCGGGCTACGCCGCTGGTTGAACCGCCGCGAAGTCGCGGCCTGAGTTCAATCCGACCGCTTCTGACAAAGGAACGGGCCGCGGAGATGAACTCCGCGGCCCGTTCCTTTGTTTCGACTCCGCTCCAACTCCTCACTGAATCAACCCCAACTGCTTGCGGATCAGTTGGCAAAGCGTATCTGGAATTTCTCGGTGGCGCGGCACCGGGGCTTGCTGTCCGTTCGCGGGGTTGCGGTAAACGTCGTGTCGCCCACCGTGGCGCACGAAGATGCAACCGGCTGCTTCCATTCACGGATCAAGCGCTGCCGTTTCAAACTTCCAACTCCACCAGTTGGCGCGTCGATGCCGTAGGTGCTTGAGTACGCTCTTGCGTCACCATCACGTCGTACGCGTCTTGGATGTTCTCCCGCAATTCGCCCTCGGTGGCGCCTTGGCTGAAGACACCGGGGACTTACAGCAGGCGACCGACGAACCAGTCGCCGTCTTTCCAAGTTTCGAGCGTAAATGATCGTCGCATCGCGGTTCTCCAATTACGACTTCGCCCCGATCGCCCGCTGGAGCGGGGTGATGATCTGCGGGATCACGTGATCCGTCACCAGTTCGTCCAGGATGCGCTTCTGGTTCAGGTAGGATTCCCAGTAGGTCTTGTACGGCTGGCGGCCCCAAAACTGGCGGATCGTGAAGTAAACCGTGATCGGCGAATCGGAAAAGTTGCCGGTGCGCACTTGGTAGGCGCTCGTCCGCGTTTCGACGCTGAGGCGGGCCTGCAACTGGCAGCTGTCGTCGAGGG
>JANOSQ010000896.1:0-2483 GCA_031415915.1 Fimbriiglobus sp.
GAACTTCTCCGCCGGCTCGTCCTTCTTCCCGTCGTCCGCCCGCGCCGGGGCGGACGCCAAGAAACAGCCCAGCAACAGCGACAACATAAGGAATCGCGTCATGACAGTCCTCGCTCGTATGCGGTCATCCGGAGCACAATCGAACTATCGTCCCGGCCTTTACTTGTCCTTCTTCTCGCGCTTCGCCTCGATGTCGAACGACTGCTTCTCGCCCCCGAACTCGGCTTCGCCTTTCCCTTTGATCTTGTCCCCGGTGATCGTGAGCTTGTAGTCGATGGGGATCTTGTTCTCCATGAACACCCGCACCGCGGAGAAGGTCAGCTCTCCGTCCTTCAGCTTCACGTCTTTGAGTTTCACGTCCTTTTGGTCCGGCCAGGTCATCGTCCCGGCGAACTTGTCCCCGTCCTTCGTGATCGTCAGCGTGGATGTCCGCTTCATGTCGCCGATCGAGTACTCGCACTTCCACGTCCCGACCGGTTCGACCTTGTCCGCCGCGCCCGCAAGGCCGCAGAGCCCGAGTACCAACGCCGCCGAGAGAATCGCTTTCATGTTCGCCTCCGAGAAGTGGCGGGCTGGAAGCCGTCCGACGCGGATCGCCTCCCGCCGCCGACTGCGATTCTAGGGATGCCGCGACCTCCGGTCAGGATGGAGGATCAAAAGCTCGGGGACCAAGAACCCGGACCGAGGAACTTCGCCGCCACGTCGCTGAGACCGAATCGCAGGTGCTCTTGGCATGCCGCCTCACCGCAGTCCGACATGCTCGCACCGCGGAGGAATGCAAAGAACCGCAGCTGGGGCTCGCGCACCCACCCGAACCACCGCGGCTGGCACTCCTCGACCAGCAGCCGGACAAGGATCTCCGCCAGTTGGTAGCTCAACCCCTGAACCTTGCCCGCGCGCGAGAAACCCTCTCCGCGCCAGAACTCGTCCAAGCCATGTTTGCGCCAGTACCGCTTATGCTGCCCTGCCATCCGGTCATCGACTTGCAGTTGCGACCGGCCCGTCATGTTGTGCTCAAACATCTGCGCCAGCCCTTCTTCCAACCACTGCGGCATCGACAGGTGGAGGAGGGAAACGTGGGTCAGCTCGTGGGCCAAGGTGTTCTGCATCCCCAATAGATGTCCGCCGTGGAGCGCGACGTGTGGGTAGCCCTCGCGGAGGTGGATGCCGGCCGAACCGCCATGAACCCCCTCGGGATAGTACTGCGAGATATACCGGTAGTAGTGCTCCGGGTCGCGCAGTGCCACGACCAGCTGTTTGCCGAGCCCGGCGAAGTCTGCGACGCCCCCCAGAGCCGACAGCAGCACCGCCCGACATCGCTCGGCGAACGGTAAGAGATAACCACCGATTTCGTCCGCCTGCCCGGTCAATACCATGAAGTTGTCGGATTCGATCACCTCGTACCCGTCACCAAGGGCCGGGCCAAGTTCGGCCAGCCACTGCTTCTCCACCGCGATCCAGGTGTCTCGGCGGGCGTCGGGAGCGCAATTTGTCTCAACCCACGATTCGATCAGATCCCACTTGGGACGCGGCAACCCGTCGTCCCAAGTCAGCGAGCCTGAGATATCGAGGTCGCGACTGCCCATGCCCACTCCACGGATAGGTAGTGTGTGGAACTGCTCAGGAATGATATTCAATCCCGACAAGCCTCGCTGTCGCAGTAGAGTACACCCATCCGCACCGCGAGCCTTGCCGATGATCCCCCATCCCCTGTCCCGGCGCGAATTCCTCGGTTCCTCGGCCGCACTCGCGCTGCCGGCGTTCGCCCAGGCGAAGATCGACACTCCGCAGCAAGGCGAACGGCCAAAGCCGGCCGAGGGCGTGGCCGTCCTCAACCCGCGCGGGCGGGTGCCCATCAGCTTCATCATCGACGATTCCACCTGCTTGGTGAACTTGGCGCACTATTGCATCCCGCACTTCGCGGAGGTCTATCCGGACAAGTTCAAGCAGAACTGGAAGAAGCTGCCGCGCGAGATCCCCGACAGCTTCGTGCGCGAGTTCGGCGAGTGGTGCGGCGAGCGCGGCATCAAAGGGAAGTACAGCGTCATCCCCTACCCGGCCTGCGTCGGCTGGATCGACCGCGACATGCCGGGGTGGTCGAAGAAAGAGTTGAAGGAGAGCATCAAACTCGTCCGCGACCTCATGGTGCCCAACTGGGACATCCACCCGGAGATGATGACGCACACGTGGGCCATCGACACCAAGACCGGCCGGGCCTACGACGAACGCGACGAGAACCACCTCGAAAACTGGGGCTTCAGCCAGAAGAAATCGAGCGACGAACTGGCGACCTACATGGCCTACGCCCTGAAGGTACTCAAGAATGTCGGCCTCGATTGCGAAGGCGTCACCACGCCCGGCGGCTTCGGGAACAAGAACCTCGCGAACCTTTCGACCGGCGCGTTCCAAGCCTGCCGGGACGTCTACAAGACCGAAATCCCGCACTACTTCCGGCACCTGTATGCCGAAGGAAAAGAGAGCGT
>JANOSQ010000897.1:0-9178 GCA_031415915.1 Fimbriiglobus sp.
GACGAATCGCAGCCCTTCGAGCAAGCGTCGGCGCAAGGCGACTTCGCTTTGACGCAGGCGGGCACTTGCACGGCGACTTTCTTGGTCACGCACACGGGAACCATCTCGGTGACGCAGTGGGCGACCTTCACCGTCTTGGTGCAGGGCACTTGCTTGGTCACGCACACGGGCACCTTCTTGGTGATGACCGTCGGGACCATCGTGGTCACGCAGGTCGGCACTTTCTTGGTGTGGGTCTCTTGGACCATCCGCGTCTTGGTGCTGGCCACTTGTTTCGTCACGGCCGTCGGCACCATGCGGGTCACTTTGGTCGGGACCATCTTCGTCACGATTTGGCTGACTTGGCGCTGGGTCGTGTAAGGCACCCGGCGCATTTGCGTTTCGTTGACCGTCTTCATCGTGTTGACGGTGATCGTGCGGTTGCACGACTTGCCTTCCACGAACACCCGGCCGTTGGCGTGTTCGCCGTAGGTCGAGCAGCCGGGTTTCAAGAGCGAGGCGGCGCGGGCGCCGAGGTGGCAACCGCAACCGTCGGGCATGGCCGTCGACGAACCGCCGCAGTTGCCGGCATCGACGTAGCAACCTTTGGCCATGCGGTTGACCCGCTTGGCGACGCGGTGGGTTTCGGTCGTCATCACGTTCCGGGTCACTTGCGTCGGGACTTTCTCGACGACGGTCTGCTTGACCACGCGCGTCGTCGTCACCGGGACGGTCTCCATGACTTTCTCGCACACCTTGCGGCAGACGGTCTTGGCGACCTTCTCGGTGACGGTCTTTTTGACGTAGGTCGTCACGGGCACTTGTTCATGGACGGTCGTCATCTTGGTGACGCAGCGGGTCTTCGTTTCCGACGGCGTGCGAACCAAGCTGAGCCGGGTGCCGCACTGCTTCTGCACGCTGCTGCACGAGCACGGGTCGTAGCTCGTTTCGTACTTCGGCACGCGCACCAGTTGCAGGCGGCCGGGGACGCAGTAGGTTTCGGTGGTGGTCGTCGGCACCTTCTTCGAAACGCACTTCATCGCCGTGACCGGTTCGCACACGGTCTTGGTCACGTCCACCATGACGGTTTCGGTGACGTCCCGCGAGACGGTCTTGCACACTTGCTTGTTCACGGTTTCGGTGACGGGCTTGCAAACGGTTTTGCACACGTCGCGGATCACGGTTTCGCAAACCGGCTTGCAGACCTGCACTTGCGTATCGACGTAGACGGTTTCGCAAACCGGGCGGCTGACGGTGAAGCACTCGTTCCGCGTTTCCGGCACGCAGATTCTCTTCGTCACGCACGTCGGCACGTCGCGGTAGTTCGTCTCGCAGACGGTCTTGCAGACCGTCACCGAGCACGCTTTGTTCACGATCTCGCAGACCGGCTTATTCACCATCTCGGTGACGCAGGTCATCACGGTTTCGGTGACGGGCTTGCAGACGGTGTAGGTCACATCTTTGCAAACGGTCGTCGTGACGGGGCGGTTGACCGTCTCTTGGACGCACTGCATTTGCGTCTCGGTGACGGTGCGCATCGTCGTTTGGACTTCGTCGCGGTAGACGGTCCGGGTGACCGGCTTCATCACGGTCTCGCGGACCGTTTCGTAGCGGGTGGCGGTTTTCCCGCAGTCGCCGGCGGGGTAGTTGGTGCAGCCGCAGTGCGCGGCGCGGGTGGTGCCGGTCAACCCGAGCACCGCGAGCAGGGCCGCGGCCAGGGGAACGCCCAATCGCATCCTCATGATGGTCTCCTCATCGGGTCGGGCCACCGGCGCCGGGTTGCGGCGCCCCGCCGCCTCCATGGCGTGCGGGGGTGTCGGTGGGGCCGACCCTGATCTTGAAATCGATCGCGTGCCGAGGTTCCGCTGAACCTGCGGTGCCGCGTCCGGTGTCTATCGACGCGGCAGTGCGGCGGAACGCAGACCGGCCGGGCGGTACGGATGGAATCGACGGTCGGAAAGGGCCGAGCGATGCGCGAATAGCGGCGGTGCGATGTGGGCGGGTTGTACCGGCGGCGAGGGCGTGGGAAGTCGGGGAACGAGCGCAAGTCGGAATCGTGAGACAATCCGTTCCATTTCGCGCGCCGTGCCCTTGCTGTCACCCTCACCATCGGAATCCCGGAGAATCGAACCCGCGAATTCGGCGGGCGCGGTTCCCTCGGGGTGGCTCCGCGTCTATCCTGATTCCATGAGCGTCGTCGTCCGATGTCCGGTTTGTTCGCAACGGTCCCGCGTCGCCGAGTCGTCGCTCGGGTTGACGGTCGCCTGCCCGCGCTGCCCGCATCAGTTCGCGGCCGAAGCCGAACAGCAGATCACCTTGGTTCCCGATGCGCCGATCCCGACGGTGCACCCGCGGCGGCGGCCGGAACCGAGCCGACCGACCCCGGCTCCGATCCACGAAGAGCACCCCGTGCATACGGGGCCGAACGGGTTCCTCATTTCCGTGGCGCTGTTCCCGCTCGGTATCCCGCTCGTTTGGTTGCTCGTCGGCGCGCTCACCGGCCGGGAGACGGTGCTGTCGTTCGCGGCGCCGCTCGCGATCGCCGTCGGCGTGTGCGGTCTCTGCGCCGGCATCGCGATGACGCACTGGGGCACCCCCGCGCGGATTCGGGCGATGCTCGCGGTGGTGCTGCTGGCGTACTTGGCATCCGGGGCGCTCTACTTCGTGAAGCCGGGCTGGCTCGAAGAACTGCGGAAGAACTTCGGTCGCGGGGAGCTCGTGTGGCGCGAGTTCAACCCGCCGGACAAAGCCTACACGGTGAAGTTCCCGGGCCCGCCGAAGGAGTTGGAGGCCAGCCCCGTCGAGGGGTGGTCGCTGAAGGCGTTCCGCTTCGCCGATCCGAGTCGGGCGGGGTCGGATGTGTTCGTCGCGGCGCACGGCCCGGCCCCCAAGGACTTCCCCAAAGACGGGGCGGACGAACTCTGGTTCCAAAAAGCCAAGGACGCCTTGCTGCAAACGCCGGGCGCAGCGCTGGTCAAGGAAGAACCGATTCTCGGCGAAGGCTTCGCAGCCCGCGAGTACGAGTTGCAATTTCCGGACGAACAACTCAAACGCGTGGTGCGGATCGTGCGAAAACAAGGCGTCGTTTTTTACCTCAGCGTCGACGGACCGTTTCTGACGGGCGATACGCCGGATGTGAGGGAGTTCATGAAATCGTTCAAACTCACCAAAGCGAAGCGGTGACGCGGATCCGTTTCTCTCACCCGGAGATTGCCATGCGGTACTTGGGATTGTCGGCCGTGTTGGCCCTGTTCGCCGTCGCGGGCACGGGTTGCGATTCCGTCAACGAACGCAACCCCGACGGCACCTACACCTCGTCCCGTTCGACGACTTGGGGCACGGATAGGGGCACTTATTCGACCTCGCGCAGCGTGCCCCCGAGGCCCCGGAGAACTGAACCGACGGGGCGCAGCATCTCGACCGCCAAGTGAGTCACCGGGGCGGCACGGCATCTGCTAGAATGGCGCCGTCCGCTCTCCACCGGGGAAGTTTCCATGCGCCTTACGCTCGCCCTCGGTTGGCTCACCCTCGGTCTGACCGGCTGCGGCTACTTCGCGAGCCGCACCCCGGACGCGACCACCCCGTCGAAATCGAATGCCGCGCCGACCCAACCGGAGCCGAAACCCGCCAGCACCGAGCCGGCGCCGCTGACGGACGCCCCGCTCGCCGATCCGAAATCCAAACTCACCGCGTTGAACAAAGAGAAGACGCTGTACTTGGAGAAGAAACCCAACGGCGAGATGCGCGTGTTGGTCGTGACGGAAGTCTGCCTGCGCGAAGGCTTGCTGGAAGTGCTCCTGTGCAAAGCGAAGACGAAAGAGCACGAGTCGATCTTGAAGGTCGATCTCGACCCGCGTTACATCCACGCGGCCTTGGTCGCATCCGGGGCCAAGGTCGGCTCGCCGGTGCAATTCGTGAACCCCAAGAGCGGCGAGTTGGAGTACAAGCCCGCCACGGGCCAAAAGATCCGCGTGACGGTTCACTACAGCCGGGACGGCAAACCGCAAACCCACGCGGCCCAAGATTGGGTGCTCGACAAGAAGACGAAGAAGCCGATGGCCTACGACTGGGTCTTCGCCGGGAGCCGGTTCATCCGCAACCCGGACGCCCCGAAAGACGATCCCGAATATTACTGCGCCAACAACGGCGAGGTGATCTGCCTCTCGAACTTCATCGATTCGATGCTCGACCTCCCCGTCGAGATCAGCAAAGAGGGCGTCGATCTCCACTTCGAACCGGTCACGAAGCTCATCCCGCCGCTGAAGTCGAAGGTTTGGTTGATTCTGGAAGGGATACCGGAGAAGAAGTGAGTCCTTCGCGCGGCGAGTACAAGCGGGCATTCAGGACGACTTTCCGGGCTTGAGCGTTCGGCCGAGGCACCTCCCGCTTCGATGGTTTCTTTCCGAGCCGGACGCGTCAGCGACGTTCGACGCGACAACGTCGCTTACGCGTCCGGCTCGGAAAGAAACCATCCCGAATCACTGGTTGTCGTTTGGCACGCCCTTTGCCAATCCCTTTCCCGCCCAGCGGTGGTGTTCACCGCGGCATTGAATCCAATCAGCAGGAGTTTCTCCCATGGCCGATACCATTCGCGGCACGCTCGCCGAAGCGGGCAACGCCGTCGCCGAAACCGCCACCAAAGTCGGTCACAAGATCGGCGAGAAAGCCGAAGAAGCCAAGGATTGGGTCAAGCAGAAGACGAACCAAGCCGGCAACCGCGCCGATGAAGCCGCGCAAACCGCGGCCAACGAAGCGGATGTCGCCGCCAAGGACGCCAAAGCCAAAGCCGGCGACTGCGGTTGTTCGTAAGTCTGCGTCGCAGAAAAACAACGGCCCGCTCCCTTTGGAGCGGGCCGTTTCATTTCGCACCCGTTGAGCACTCGATCGCTCACACGCCCTTCGCGCCGAACGGACTTTCGTGCCCCCGCGCGAATTCGGCGCACACCTGAAATTCCGCGCGCGATCCCTTCGATAATCGGCTGTGTCCATTCTCCACGAGCTCGATCGCCCGTTGATACCCAGCCCCGAGTTGGTCAACGGCGGCTTGCGCAAACTCCTCGATTCCGTGCCCGGCGTCGTCTATCAGTACGAGGTCGCGGCCGACGGCACCGACCGGATGACCTACGTCAGCCCCGCCTCCACTTCCATCTGGGGCATCGCGCCCGAACAAGCCTACGCCGACATCGGCAGCGTCTGGCGGGCGATCTATCCGGACGACCTCGCGGCGCTGCGCGAGCACATCGGGGAACATCTATCGGGCCCGGAATCGCGCAAAACTTACGAATATCGCATCGTGAAACCGGGTGGCGAAATCCGCTGGATTCAGACGACGATGATCAAGGGGTTGGCGGCCAACGGCTGCGTGATGCTCCACGGCGTGGCCATCGATGAAACCGATCGGAAGCGGGCCGCGGAACTCACGATCGCCAACGAAGCACTGGCCCGTGCGGCCGTGCTGAAAGATGAATTCCTCGCGAGTATGAGCCACGAACTCCGCACGCCGCTCACGTCGATCCTCGGGTTGACCGAAGCGCTCGGGGAAGGCGTCTACGGCGAAGTCCAGGCGATGCAGTTGCGCAGCCTCCAGACCATCGGCAGCAGCGCCCGGCACTTGCTCGAACTCATCAACGACATCCTCGATCTGTCGAAGGTCGAAGCCGGGATGCTCGATCTGCACACCGAGGCGGTGCCCGTGGCGTCGATGTGCGAGATGGCGATGCTCTTCGTCAAGCCGACGGCTTACAAGAAACGGATCCGCATCGCGTTCGCGGCCGACCCGCAGGCCCGCTTCGTGCAAGCCGACCCGCGGCGGCTCAAGCAAATCTTGGTCAACCTGCTCGGCAACGCCGTGAAGTTCACCCCGGACAGTGGCTCGGTCGGCCTCGAAGTCGCGGCCGATCCCGTCGCCGGCACCATCCGCTTCGCGGTCTGGGACACCGGCATCGGCATCAGTCCGGACGATCAATCGCGGCTCTTCCAACCCTTCGTCCAAGTCTCCGCGGGGCGAACCAAACAATACGTCGGCACCGGGCTGGGTTTGTCGCTCGTCAAAAAGATGACCGAGCTGCACGGCGGTCGCGTGATCTTGGAAAGCCAGCCGGGTTCCGGCGCCCGCTTCACCGTCGAGCTGCCGTGGGAACCGGCGCCGGCCAAGAAGAGCGAATCGGATCTCTGCCTCACGCCGCCGCCCGCGCTCGATGGCCGCGGCCTGCGCGTCCTGCTCGCGGAGGACGCCGAGCCGGTCATCCGCATGGTCTCCGATTACCTCCGGGCACGCGGCTACGAAGTCACGGTCGCCCGCAACGGCCACTTGGCCGTCGAACTCGCCTTCGATACGCGCCCGGACATCATCCTCATGGACGGCCACATGCCGGGCATGAACGGGATCGACGCCATCAAACTGCTCCGCGGCCACCCGATCACCGCGCCGGTGCCGATCCTCGCCGTCACGGCCCAAGCCATGACCGGCGACCGCGAAAAGATGCTGGAAGCGGGGGCCAGCGATTACCTCAGCAAACCGTTCACCTTGCGGGCGCTCGCGGCGAAGGTCGCCCGACTGCTGCACGCCTACCCGGAGTGACCCCGATGTCCGCGATTCCGATCGTCCTCATCGTCGACGACGAGCAACCTTGCCGCGACACCCTCGAAGCCCTCCTGACGAACCAAGGGATGACCTTGGTGTTCGCGTCGAACGGCAAGCAGGCCTTGGAACTCGCGCGGGCCGAGCCGCCCGACCTCGTACTGCTCGACCTGATGATGCCCGGCATGGACGGCTTCGAAGTCTGCGCCAAACTCCGCGACGACCCGGTGCTCGCCGAGGTGCCGATCATCCTCGTCACGGCGCTCGACGACCGAACCTCGCGCATCCGCGGCATCGAGAACGGCGCCGACGATTTCATCGTGAAACCCTACGACCGCATCGAACTGCGCACGCGCGTCCGCACCCTGCTGCGCCTGAACCGCTACCGCCGCTTGAACCAAGAGCGCATCAAATTCGATTGGGTCGTCGAGCATGCCCACGACGGCTACCTGACGCTCGACCGCCACGGCAAGATGACCTACGCGAACGGCGCCGCCCGCCGGGAACTGCACCTGCCCACCCACGCGACCAAGCGGGATTTCTGGATCACCGCCTCGGCCGATCACACCGTCGTCGGCCGCGGCGGCCCACCCGGCGACCCGATCTATCTCGTGCGCCCCGAGACGCCCGACGGCCCCGGCGTCTGGTTCTTCCTCGAACAGTTCACCGTGCCGGGCGATCCGACCGCCGACTCGGTCATCCGGCTCCACGACATCACCGAAGAGCGGCGGATGCGGCAATCGCTCTGGACGTTCCGCACGACGCAGAAGCACAAGATCCGCGTCTCGGTGTCGAAGTCGCAGCAGCGCAACCAGACGGCGGAAGCGGGCCGCGGCGCCAAGGTCGACGAAACGATCCCCGTGCTGCAAACCTGGGTCGAACAGGCCGCGCCCGCCGGGAGCACCGTGTCCGTGCACGGCCCGTTGCCGGAGCGCGGTCTGGTGATTCCGTTCGAGTGCTTCGCCTTGGTGGCCGTGGAGATGATCGCATTCGCCCGCAAACCGCTGGGGCAGAATCCCGGCCCGGCCCGATTCGCCCTGCGGCCCGATGAAGCGTCCGAGAACCTGAAGCTGACGCTCCGGGTGCCCTGCCGGGGCGCCAATGCGGTGGAACTGGCCAAGATTTGGACGCCGAGCTATCGCATCGGCAAAGACAACGCGCTGAACGACGAAGACACGCACCCGGCCGGGGAAGCGGCCTCGCTGATCTGGAACATCGGCGGCCGCGTGGAAACCCGCGTCGATCCGAACGGCGCTTGGGCCGAGGTGGAACTGACGATCCCGTACCAACTCTTGGAACTGCCCGTACTCACCGGGGGCGGCGGGTACTACCGCGACGGCGATTCGCTCTTCGGCGGATGAGGGGTCGGGTACGAGCCGGACGCGTCAGCGACGGACCGCACGCCTCCCGGCGAGTTCCGAATGGCGTCCCCAGGCCATCGGTCCGTCGCTCACGCGTCCGGCTCGTATCCGGACCGATCACTTCAACTCGATCCCCAGCTTCTCCGGTGGAGGGACGACGGCTTGCTCCGTCAAGCGGATCCCGAGTTCGTCCGGGCCGGGGATGCTGATGCGTTGCGGGGGCGCGGGGCGCGCCGGGAGCGCCTGCGGGGTGCTCGGCAGGTAACCGGGGTAGTCGTACATCGAACGCGGGAACGGGCTCGGCGAACCGCCGAGGGTGGGCGGGCAGCCCACCGGCGTTCACCCCGCGTCCGACCGGCCGGGCAGGAACGTGAGCCAAGCCGACAACCCCAACCCGAAACTGACGAACGCGCCGACCACGGCCTGCTGCTTGCGGATCATCTGCGGCTCCTGCCTCCGCGGCGGGCGCACCCCGCCGCATCCGGAGGTTGTAACGCAGCCGGCAAACCCGAAATAGGCCAACTCGGGAAGGAACGCGCAGTACGAGCCGGACGCGTCAGCGACGGACGGCACGGCGCGGAATTCAGCTTGGCGAAGGGGGATCGGTCCGTCGCTGACGCGTCCGGCTCGTCAGTCTCCAAGATCGCAGCTCACGCATGCGGCTCGGAAAATCGGTTCCGGTTGTCGTACACGTAATACACCGGCTCGCTGAAGCGGCTCTTGCTGCGCGACTCCGCGCTGAGCTTCGCGCGGTTGCCGTAGGCTCCGTTCACACTTCCGCTCCGCTTCACCACGCCGACGCGTTTGAAGCCGGCCCGTTCGAAGACCGGGTTGGCGTGGCCCATCGCCGAGAGCGTTTCGATCCAGTCGATCTCGCACAGTTCGCAGGCCCGGCGGATGAAGTCCGCGGCGATCCCGGCCCCCCGATAGGTCGGATGGAGTACCACGCGCTGGAGCAACCAAAGCTGGGAGTTCAGCGATTGCAGGGCCAACCCGGAGCGCGGATTCTTCAGGCCGAAGTACCGGCTCCGCAGGGTCAGCGACGCGGCCGGGGCACTGAAGACGACGATCCCGATGGGGATGTCGCCGTGCCAGAGCAGGATCACGCGGCGGGTAAAAGCGAGATGGTGGCTGCGGTAAGGCGAGCGGCAGCACTTGATTCACCTGCCGCACGGCTTGATCGTGATGTCGTATTTGGGAAGCGTCGGAGATCGTTGCAGTCGCGCTTCGTACGGCTCCATCGCCTTCTTCGAGAGTC
>JANOSQ010000898.1:0-1539 GCA_031415915.1 Fimbriiglobus sp.
GATGGTCAAGCCGTCGATGCGCACACCCAATCCACCGGGGGCCGCTTCCTTCAACCGCTCCGCGAGTTTGATTTGCGCGGCCCGCTCGAACTCGGGCCGACCGGTGCCGAGGAGATTTTGGAACGACCGCGCCGCGATCAGTTCGCGGAAAACCGCCTCGGCGACGGAGCGCAAGACCGCATCGGGGTTCTTGCTGGCGAAGAGGTAGCCGCGCGGATCGTCGACGGTGTAGCGGATCGTCGCCAGGAGTTCGATCAGGTCGCCGTCGCCGGTCAGCATCAGCGATTCGTCGGTCTGCCGGGCGATCCCCTCGGCGTGGGCGCTCGACCACGTCAGACCGCCGTCGCCGGCTTGGCCGCGGGTTTGGCGGAGCTTGTTCTGTTCGTACCGGGCCAGTTCCAACTGCTGGATTTTCTCGTCGGAGAGCATTCGGAAACCGATTTCGACGGTTCGCACTTCGGCCGGTTTCACGCGGGTGACGGCTTCGATCGGCCACGGCCAGCGGACGTGCAAACCGGGTGGAAGATCGTCCTGAACCGCCCCGAATCGTTGGACGACGCCCACCTCGTTCGCGGCGATGGCGGTGAACCCCGAGGCGAGCCAAACGAGCAGTGACACCGCGATGACACCGCCGAGAATCGGCTTCCATCGGTGGGTGACGGCGTGCAGTAAATCGTCGGCGTGGAGCGTGTTGATCCAGCGATCCACGGACTTCGTGGCGTCGCGCGCCCGGCCGACGACTGCGTTCGTCGCGGTGCGCTCGAAGGCGAGCAAGCGCATCGAATTCAGCAGCACCAACAACGATCCGAGTTGGTGGTAAATCGCCCCGGCGAGCGGGGCGCTCTCATACCATTCCGGACTGGTGGCGAAGAGCGGCCAGAGCACGCCCGTCAGCAGGATACCGACGAAGTTGACGCCGAAGCCGAACCAGACGATGTTCTGGCGGATGACCTTCGCCGTCTCCCGGCTGAGCCGGACGAGCATCGGCAGCGGGCGGAGCGGTTCCCCCATCATGATGACATCGCCGGCGTGCGCCGCGACGTCGGTCCCCGTGCCGATGGCGATGCCGACGTGGGCGCCGGCGAGCGCCGGGGCATCGTTGACGCCGTCACCGACGAAGGCCATCGGCTGGTCGAGAGCTCGGATCGCTTCGGCTTTTTGGGCGGGCAGTAACTCGCCGTGCACGCCGGACAGTCCGAGCGAGTCGCCGACGGTGCGGGCGACGGCGGAACGATCGCCGCTCAGCAGAATCAGCGGTTGAAGCCCGAGTGCCGCGAGGTCGGCGAGAACGCCGGGGGCTTCGGGTCGAAGCCGATCCCGGGCGCCGATGGCGCCGAGGTACTTCCCGTTGCGAGCGACGAGCAACGGCGTCTGACCGGTCTCGTCGAAGTGTTTCAACGCGTCGTCGGCGTCGGACGAATCGGGGATGCCTTGTTCTGTTAGGAACCGCCGCGTGCCGACGACAATCGCCCAATCGCCGCTCGTCGCGCAAGCGCCGCCGCCGGGGAAGGCGGTGAACGAATCCGAATCGTAGTTCAC
>JANOSQ010000899.1:0-1526 GCA_031415915.1 Fimbriiglobus sp.
TGAAGTCGCCTCTTCCAGCGTCGGTGCATCCGCCAGGATCCGGGTGACCGTATATTGCGCGGCAAGCCGTTGCTCCGCGGTCTTGCGCTCGGTAATATCCCGGATGTAGGCCGTGAACGCCCAAACGCCATCCACCTGGAAGGGAGTGATCGCGAGCTCGACGGGAAACTCTGTGCCGTCCGCACGGCAGCCACTAATTTCTATCCGGCGATTGAGAACGGGGCCGGAGCCGGTTGCCAGGAAGTGGGCCAGGCCCCGGCAATGCGCCTCCCGGAGAGCAGGCGGGATGATGAAATCGGCCAACGGTTGGCCGAGCACTTCTGCCCGGCGAAAGCCAAATATTCTTTCGGCAGCCGGATTGAACTCGGTAACGCATCCCTCGCTGTCCATGAAGATGATGGCGTCCAGCGCAGTCTGCAGAATCGCGGTCTTCCCCGCGTCCCGTTCCCTCTCGGCCTGACTCGTCCGGCCTTCGGCCCCAGTGAGTTCGGCCAACCGGGCCCGGAGCGTCTCGAGCTCGGCACGGAGCTGTTCGTGGGATTGAGGGTTGCCGTTCATCAATAGCCTCAAGCAATTTAGAAGTGCCCGCACCTCGGCGACGAACGCCGGCAACTCGGCCGGGCCGACCCACAGGTCCGGTGCGGCGAGCTGTGGCAGGAACGTAGTCCCACGCCGCCGGACCGCCTCGGACCCCCACAGCTCCCACCGAGCGCGCTCGACGCCGGCCATGCAGTGCCCGTCGTCCCAGTCGGTGTAGTCGTGCCCCTCGCCGGAGACCGGGTCGGTCCACAAGGAGGAGACGACCAGCGACGTCCACCTTCCGCGGCTCGGGGCTTCAACGCCGAACGCGATGCGCGTAAGCCGCGGCGCCTCGCTGCCGCAATCTTGCCACAACTGCGGATCCGCCGCCGGTTTCACGCGCAGCTTAGACGGCTGGCCGGACGCACGATCGTCAACACGATCGCGCGACCCGCGCCCAGGCTTCGCCACCGCGACCCGCATGTCCGCCGGCGCGCGATGCCCCCGACCTGATGACTGCAGGGCTCGATGCCCAACGGAACTGCGGGCCGGTTTGGGCAGCACCAGGGCCGCGCGGGCGGCACGAACACACTCGCAATCAAGGCCCGCGCCCGCACCCGCCACACGGTCTCGCGAACGAACCGTCGCTGACGCGAACCCCGAAGACGGCGCGTGCCCCGGTGTTCTGAAAAGGCGCGTCTTTCCGTTGTCTCAATTAGAAATGCACCCTCGCGCTGGCGATGAGGCATCGCGCCATCGAATTCCTTGACCTGATACGGGCGAATCCAAGGCAGTGGGCTTCGATCGCCGTGGCGTGTGGCGTGGTGGTGGAGCGCCCGATCCTCTCCGCAGTAAACTGGACCCGTGTCTGAGTCTGGCGACGAACAACTGACCGTGCTCGCCCGACAAGGCGAGGAACGCGTCGTCATGGCAGCCCGCATGTTTCACGCGGAGAAGCAGTTGGTGTTCGCGCGGTTGCGCGATCGCGGCATCCACGACGCCGTAGA
>JANOSQ010000900.1:0-5965 GCA_031415915.1 Fimbriiglobus sp.
TCTACATGACCGGGGTGCCGCGGACGCTCGGCACCAAGCTGACGCAGCTCTCGCTCGACACGCCCGAGCCGACCTTCGGCAAGACCGCTCAGATCTACGCCCGGCTCTACAGCCAAGACTTGAAGCCGCTGGTGACCGATCGCATCGGCGCCCGCGTCGAGCGGATCGACGTCGATCCGCTCGACAAAGACCGCTCCTTCCCGGTGGAACTGAAGTCGCTGCCGGGGCAACCGGGCGAATACGTGGCGACGATTCCGTTCAACCGACTCGGTCGCTTCGCGCTGAAGGTCGAGAACGCTACCGAGACGGCCTCACTCGAATACCGCGTGAACCTGTCGCCGGGGCACGAACTCGCGCCGGGCGGATTGGCCGAGGGGGAAATGCAAGACTTGGCCGCGAAGACCGGTGACGAAACCAACCCCGGCCGATTCTATCGCGAAGAGCACCTGCACACGCTCGTGAAGAACGTCCAACCGAAGGAAGGCCCGCCGCTGTTTCAGCGGAACGAGATCGTCCTCTGGAGTTGGCCGGCGCTCGTATTGCTGATCTTGGCGTTCTCGCTCGAATGGTTCATCCGCAAGTTCAATAGCTTGAGTTAAACGATGAGTCTGTTGACCCGACAACTCCGCGCTTGGCAGTTCCGCGAGTGGCTCTACAGCACCGCCCGCGGGGCCGCGTGGCTGCTCGTCATCATCGCCGACTCCTTGGCCGTGGCCTGCGCCGTCGATTTCTACCTCGACCGCTACATCGACAACGTTTCCGAAGAGGGCACGAGCACGCCGTTCTGGTTCCGGGCCGCGCTCACCTTCGGCCAACTGATCCTGTTCGCCGCCGCGGTGTACATGCTCGTGTTGAAAGTGCGCGGCCCGTCGCTGGTCGCACTGGCCAGCCGGGCGGAACTGGCCCTCCCCGAGTTCGACCACCGCTTGGTCACGACGCTGCAACTCACGCGAACCGACGCCCAGACCAAAGGGATGTCGATGCAGTTGATCTCCGCCGTCGAACAAGAAGCCGGCGAACTGCTGAAGTCGCACAACATCGGCCGCTTGGCGAACCCGAACCGGCTCTTCTGGGCCATCGGACTTTACGCCGCGGTGCTGATATTCGTCGGGACCCTCGGCGCCTTCGCCGGCGATCTCGCCTTCGTATTGCTGCAGCGGCAAGCGTTGTTGAACGTCGACATCCCGCGCAGCGTGCAAGTGGCCAACGAGAGCAAATCCCTCTGGCCGAGCGGCGATTCCGCGGAACTCCGCTTCCGCGTCACCGGCCCCATCGCCGACGACGCCACCGGGCGCGTCTTCGTCTTCCCGAAGGGCCAACCCCGCGAGAAATACGAAGCCAAGTTCCTCGAACGCCGAGAAGATGGCGCGGCGATTTTCGCGGTCGCCATTCCCCCGGCGTCCGAGCCGTTCACCTTCAAAGCCCGCTTCGGTGATGGCCGGCTGCTCACCCCCGGCGAAGTCCGCTTTGAACCCCGCCCCGCCGTGAAGGAACTCGACGCTTGGGTGCGCCTGCCCAAATACGTCGATCCCGATGGCCAACGCGTTTACGATCAGATCGCCAGCCAAGGGGAAGTGGTCGCCCACCCCGATTGCACCGTTCGGATTTCCGCCGCCGCCACCAAGCCGTTGAAATCGGCGACGCTCGTGCTCTTCGCCCGCGATTCCAAAGGGGTCGAATCGGTGCTGGCCCGGCCCGCGATGACCCTTTCCGAAGATCGCCAATCGGCCGAGGCGACCTTCGACCTGTCCAAGTTCCCTACCGGTTACAGCATCGAACTGCTCGACGACAACGATTTCCCCAACCTCAGCCCGCCGCGGCGTGGCATCACCATCAGCCCCGACCGTGCACCTGACGTGCGCCTGCTCGACGAGGTGCTGAAGGCCCCCAAGGACCTCGGCCCCATCGACGATTATGAAGTGCGTGGGATGCCGCTGGCCAAAGACGGACGCGTGCAGATCGCCTACGCCGCGCAGTCGCCGCTCGGGATTTCGAGCGCGTGGATCATCTACCGGGTTTACGACCGCAAGATCAAAGATTGGACGACGTGGCAATCCCTGCCGCTCAAACGCGTCGAAGCGGACGAATCCAAGCCCGATGTCGGCAAGTTCGTCCCCGAACTCGGCGTCTTCGAACAGTACGACCACCTGCAATCGGTCGAGTTTTACCTGCTGCCGACGACCGACCCGGACTCGATTCCTTCGGGCTTGATCGCAGGCGGTCGCTACGGATTCCTCACGGCCGCGCTCAGCAAACCGAGCGCGGACGGAACGAAACGTGCGGAACTCGAGCAAGGGGATCAGGTTGAATACTACGTCGCTTGTTACGACCGAAAATATGCCTTGGAAAAGGACGAAGATCGCCGCCGATTGCAGCAGCCCCCCAACGACCGCAACGCCGCCGGTCGCAAACCGGGGTTCTCCGAATCGCGGATCAAGGACGTGGTGACGCAGACCGAAGTCGAGGATTGGAACCGCCGGCGCTCCGAGAGCCGCGAGCGTCTGCGGAGGTTGGAGGAGTTGCAGCGGGGCGTCTTCAAGCCCATGGCTCCGAAATAGTGCCGATCGCGCCGCGGGGGGAACTTTCCCGTTGCGGAGGGCCTCTAAACGGTCAATACTCTACAGAACCGCCGCGGATTGCGCTCCGCGGTTTCCCCGAGGTGATTTCATGACCCTCCGCCAGTTGGCCGCATCTCTCCTCACGGCCACCCTCGCTCTGTCGGCGACCCCCGCCCTGCGGGCCGACGACCTCGACCCCGCCGCCCAGAAGAAACAGCAGCAAAAAGCCATCGCCGACGTCGAAGAAACCGCCCGCCGCATCACCACCTCACTCCGCGTGCTCTCGTACCAAAACGTGAGCGCCGACAAAGAGAAAGAACTCCTCGGGAAGATTTCCAAGGATCTCACCGCGCTCTCCAAAGATCAAATGCAAGCGGTGTTGACGCACCTCGACGCGTCCGCGAAGGCGCCGGATCCGGCCACGGCCACGGCCGAGCAACGGGCCGCCTACGACCAGCACCGCAAGATCGTCGGCAAGCTCCGCGACCTCCTCAGCGAAGTCGACGCGCTCAAGTCGCTCGACCACGCCGCCGAAAAACTCGAACGCGCGGCCAAAGAAGAATTCGACCTGCACTTGAAGGCGATCCGATCCCAAGACGCCGGGGCCAACCGCCCGCGGACGGGCCGCAAACCGCTCGACGACCGCGAAGAGCAATCCGACGCCCAAGCCGACCTCCGCGGGGACATGTCGAGCTTCCTGAAGCAAACGGTCGTGCTGCGGAGCAAGCTGACCGCCGAGCAGAAGGAGCGCTACGACGGCGCCGAAGTCGCCGGACGCGGCGGCCGCATCATCGCCGAGATGGAACTGACCCGGATGTCGCTGAACAACGCCGACTTCAAAGCCGCCGCCGAACGCGAACTGGCGACCTCGAAGGAATTGCAAGCGCTCGCCGTCGCCCTGCGCACCCCGCGCGACAAAGTCACCGCGCTCAAGGAAGCCCGCGACAAGATCGCCAAAGCGCTCGCCACCCAAGCCGAATTGAAAAAAGAGACCGAGAAGAAGCCCGAACCGAAGGATCTGGAAGGCAAGAAGGCCCAAGATCCCGTGAAGGAACGGGCCAACGACCTCGCCGACAAGCAGGCGAAGCTGGAGTTCGATACCCGCGAAGCCCGCAAGACGCTGGAACAGACGGCCAAGGAAGTGGCCGCGAAGATCACCCCGGCCGAATCGGAGATGCGCCGCGCCCAAGACGAACTCCGCATGGCCGACACGAAAGACGCCGCGGACGCCCAGAAAAACGCCGAGGAGCGCCTGACCGAAGCGAAGGCCGACCTCGATAAGTTGATCGCCGCCGCGGAGAAGGAGAAGACCGATGCTCTCGCCGCCGCGAAGAAGGCCGCCGAGGAAATCGAGAAAGCCATCAAGGAACAAACGGCCGCGAAGGAACTCACCGAGAAAGCGAAGCCCGACGCGCTGAAGCCCGCCTCCGACGCCCAGAAGGAAGTGGCCAAGAAGACCGAGGAACTCAAGAACCTGCCGTTGCCGGACGACAAAGTCGTGAAAGCGGCACTGGAGAAAGCGGACAAAGCCGCCGATAAAGCCGCCTCCGACCTCGCCAAGAAAGACCCGGCCGAAGCCAAGCCGCAACAGGAGAAGGCGCTCGAAGCCTTGAAGGAAGCGAAGAAGGCGCTCGACGACAAGATCGCCGCGATCGAGATGCGCCGCGACGACATCGCCAAGCTCGAAGACGCGGCCAAGAAGCTCGAAGAGTTGGTGAAGGAGGAGAAGAAAGTCGCTGCGGACGCCGACAAAGCCGCGAAAGCGGACGAGAAGGCCCCGAAGACCGACGACATCGCCAAGAAGCAGGAAGACCTCAAAGCCCCGACTAAAGAAGTCGGCGAGCAAGTGAAAGAAGCAGCCCCGGAAGCGGCGAAGAAAATCGACGACGCCGCCAAGAACCAAGACATGGCCAAGGCCGACCTCGACAAGAACAAGCCGATGCCGGCCGCGAACGAAGCCAAGATGGCCGCGGACGATCTGGCCAAAGCGAAGGACGAAGTCAACAAGAAGCTAGACGAACTGAAGGCGAAGGAGATCGCCGACCAAGCCGCGCTCCAACCCGAGAAGATCGACGCCGCGGAGACGGCCAAGCAGGTCGCCAAGGCCATCGAAGAAGCGATGAAGGCCGCCGAGGAAGCCAAGAAAGCCGCCGATGCGGTCGCCCAGAAGCCGATGGACGGCAAGCCGATGGACGCGCAGAAGAACCTGGCCGACCTGCAAAAGGAGATCGCCAAGCAGGCCGAGAAGCTGATGCAGCCCGAAGCGGCCAAAGACGCCGCAGAAGCCGCCAAGGCGATCGAAAAGGGGGACATCCCCAAAGCCGTCGAAGAGCAGCAGAAAGCGATCGACAAGCTCCAAGAAGCGGCCAAAGCGATGCCCGGCGAGCCGATGAAGGGCGAACCTATGAAGGGCGAAGCCAAACCGGGTGAGCCCAAGCAGGGCGAATCGATGAAAGGCGAGCCGATGCCCGGTGAACCGAAGCCGGGCGAGCCGATGAAGGGTGAGCCGAAGCCGGGCGAAGGGATGAAAGGCGAAGCCGGCGAAGCAAAGCCGGGGATGGGCGAACCGATGCCCGGCGAAGGGATGGGCATGGGCGAACCGAAAGATCCCGGCCAACTCGCGAAAGCCCAAGAGAAACTCAAAGAGGCGACCCAAGCCCTCCAGCAATCGCAACAGGCCAACATGGCGGCCCAAGCCGCGGTCGATCAAGCCAAAGCCCAAGCCCCGATGGCCGTGCAGGAGCAACTCAAACAAGCCGAAGCCCAACTACAGCAAGCTCAACAACAACTGCAAATGGGCCAGCCCGGCATGGCCCAAACCGCCCAAGAACAAGCCGCCGCGAAGCTGCAAGAAGCCCTGGGCGCCCTCAACCAAGCGGCTATGGCCATGGGCCAGCAACCGGCCCAACCCGGCCAGCCCCAGCAAGCCCAAGCCAACCCGATGCCCGGCATGGGCGAAATGGGCATGGGCATGGGAATGACTCCCGGAATGGGCATGGGAATGGGCATGGGAATGACCCCCGGCATGGGCACGGGAATGGGCATGGGCCAAGAGAAGAACGAAGGCCAAGCCGGCACGGGTGACCGCCAGAGCGCCGGCGAGAACAAGAAGACCGAGTCGAGCGGTAAGGACGCGAAGGGCAAAAGTTCCTTCATCGAACTCCAGAAGAAGGAGCGCGACAAAGTTCAGCAAAACACCGAAGCCGCCTTCCCCGCCGAGTTCCGCGAGCTCATCAAGCAGTACAACTTGAACATCAAAAACGGCGCGAAGCCGAAGACCGGCGACAAGTAAGGCCGGATTTTCAGAGCCGGAAGCGGGGGGGGGGGTTGAAGTATTAAAAAGGGAAAACAAACCGCGGGGGAGTTTTTAATAAAGAAAACACCCCCGCGATTGCCAAAAAAACCAA
>JANOSQ010000901.1:0-3148 GCA_031415915.1 Fimbriiglobus sp.
GCGTTCTTTGGGCGATCCACGGCTATCTCGCGCGTGAGTCCAGCCCTGAGCTCGCGCTACTGGAGCGCGAACTGGTCGTCGGGCACGATGAGTATCGCCGGCTGGCGCATGCGGATCCGTATTATCGTCGAACGTTTGCCGAAGTGTGGCGACGCCGCTCCCTGTTCTTTCTCGGGTCAAGCATCGGCGATCCGTATCTGCTTGACCTCTTCTCTGAGATTCAGGAGATACATGGTACCAATCCACAACCGCATTTTGCTTTGGTGGGACCCGGTAGTGGAGTGGATGTCGAGTTGCTGCGTACGCGATTCAACATCCTCGTGGTGGAGCTTGAGACCTTCGACGAACTGCCCACGCGCCTGAACGAGCTGGCGGCGCGTATTCGTGCTCCGCGGCCGCGCGCCACGCACTGGCGCTTTCGGCTGGGTGATTCCTCTCTTGCGGTCGACGACGCCGACCTCGAGATCCTTCATGGCCCCATTCCAGTGCACGCGCTCAGATCTGACGAAGGCGTGCTTGTCAGTGGCGGCTACATGGGGCCGGAAGCCACCAGCGCATCGCTGTATTTCAGTCCCGCAATTGCCAACCTCATTCGGCAGCTCGTGCGCCACGATCCCCATCCCGAATTGCGTTGTTCAGAATTCGAGCCGCTGGGTGACGTCTTTGTCCTACCGGGTACGCGTGTGTGCGCCATCCGCCCGTGGCGCGATACAACCACTCGAGATCTGACGCTGATGCCCCGACAGCTTCATGCGGCATTCGATTGGGCCAGCCGCGAAGGGGTGCATCACCTGCGTATGACGCTCGTTGGTGCCGGCGCCACCCGTCATTTTCCGGCGGCGGTTCCACTCGCCATTATCGTCCGGGCATTCAGAACGTGGAGACGTGAGAACCCGTCGCTGGCCCTACACGTTTCGGTCCACGTGTTGGACGAGGCGGCGCTCTTTGAGCTCCGCAGCGAACGACTCGATGTCCCAGAGCTCCTTAACGCTGAAGACCTTCGCCTGTGGCTTCGCATCGAGTCGCCTGGGCTTGACCATGTGCTTCCAGAACCGCTGATCATCGCCGAAGGAACTACAATGAGGGAGCTCGCCGACGGGCTTCGGCTTCCGGCACCAGACCAGTGGCGCGCCACGATCTCTCCGGCGGCGGTCGCTGATGGCGATGGTATACGCATGGATTCTGAGCTAACGCTTGACGAACTCGGGGCAGTGCCGGGCGCGACGCTTACGCTGCGAAGGGTTGGAGTGCCGAGCCTAGATCAATGATTGCTCGATCGCCAGAGCGATGGTCAACGCAACCACGTTGGTGTCCACCTTATAGGGGGAGGCCCACTCGTGCATCCCGTCCAATCCAGTTTTCCGGGAGCCGCTCGGCGTGGCCCTCAATCTCTCTGTAATCATGACCGATTCCTCCGAAGCGCCCTCGCCCACTTGGTTGGGATTCACGGATCCCATGCTTTTAACTGACGAAGGCCGGAATATCGCAACGCGTCTCGCGGACGCTGCGCGGGACGGGCTCTGGAACACCGTGTTCGCGATCCTTGATGCCGATGATAGCCTGATCAATCTTAGCAGACCGGGGGGAAAGTCCGGCTTCACTCCGCTGCATCAAGCAGCGTACCGGGGCGACGTAGACGCCGCAGCTGAGCTGGTCCGACGGGGCGGCTGGCTCTCCTTTCGAAGTGTCGGCAAGGAACTGCCTTTTGAGATCGCCAGGCGCCGTGGGCACGTCGGTCTCGGCACCAGTCTCGTTCCCCCATCGGAATGGCAGATCCCAGAATCGGCGGTGCGTCGACTGGAGATCTACCTGCACGCACTTATTCGCGTGCGCGCTGAGGATCTCGTGCAGGAATCAGGGCTCCGACTTCCACCGGTTGAACCGCTCACGGGAATGCGCGAGCCGAAAATGTGGTTTCCGATTCCCGGCATGTATGGAGGATTCAATATGCGGCTTCTCCGAGCCGGAGACGCCCCAGTGCTTCAGGCGGACAGCTGGTGCCGTGTGGCCAGCGGTTCGGAAGAGCGACACTGGGTCTCGATGCGCGGCGTGCAGCAGCTGGATGACCCGTTCGCTGAGCCGGCTACAGAGAGGACGGAAATCAGCGTCGAGTGAGCAAATTCACCTATGTGGAGAGCATGCCCGACGCGTACGCCGCAATCCGATGGTTCCGACGAGCGAGGAACGCCTCAGCATTCGCCTGGTACACGACGTAGCTCGCAACGGAATCAGGAAGTGGCCAAACAACGAATCCCTCGAACGGCAGCATGAACTGCACACCGGAGTAGTCGGGCTCGACCAAGTCCTGCAGCAGGAAGAAGTCGACGTAGCCGCCGAACGTCCGAAAGAGTCCAAAGAACGCGCGGTAGCGCTGGAGCACATCGTTGAGAGGGCTAGATGTGCCGCAATAGAAGCGGCGGATGCATTCCAAGGTCAAGTCGAATCGATCCTTGACTCGAGGATGGCAGCCACGAGCGCCATTGATCGTCATTTTTCCATCAATCTTGTTCGCGGGAAATAACATCATTCCACCGATGGTGTATCCCAGCGCATTGAATCGATCTCGCTGAGGAAGCGGCACCTGCTGGATTACGTGCGATAGCTGCGCGGCGCGGGTGAACGAAGGGATCACCGCGTCGCTGGAGAGGACGAACTCCCCCAATGAAGACCGGTGATGCAGATACGCACCGGTAACCCCCGTCGACAGTACAAATGGCGTACCGTCAGGAAGTGGCTTGCTCCACAGGTGCTGATGGTAACGGCGGAGCGTCGGACTTTTCGCATCCGGATCTTTCGCTGGCGGCGTATCCGTCCGGAAGTCAAAGGTCACGTCGATCACTGTCATCGTCGAGATCATCATATGCCTCGTGACGAACGAGCCGGGATACGCATCGGCGAACCACAACGTCTCATGCTGTTCCTCCCTGTCCTGATGCGATGGCTCCAACGCCGGCCCGTTGCAGCCTCACCTCAACGCCGAAATGATCGCTCATCACCCCTCCCCCATCATCGTGAGGCGATAGGTATCGGACGGCATTCTCCATAAGGTCCGGGGTGCACGCAACATGATCGATGCTCGGCGTCGGCGCCCCTCCTATTCGACCTGCGGTCGCGAACGTCATTGCCTGCATGGTCGCCATGAGCGCGG
>JANOSQ010000902.1:0-3331 GCA_031415915.1 Fimbriiglobus sp.
TGGCGATCGAGAAGATTGAAATGGAGCGGCAGAAGGAAAAGCTGACTGGGGAGGTGTCCACATTGGAAAAGGGGCTAGAAGAAACACGATTGAAACTGTTGCCGTTCGAACGGGAAGGCACGGCGTTGGAAGAGTTCACCAAACTTCGCAACGAGGGCTTGTGGGTAACTGTGAACGGCACCGATTATCCTGAGCTGGGAATCGGGATAACTCATTTTAATCCTGATTATTCTGCTGTGAACCGCCCGACCGTTCGCAATCAGTCGATTGGGCGCGCATTCGATGCCGCAATTAGCATCCGAAGGCTGACCCACTTTCAAAGCAAAGATTTGACACTAAATGGGGGAGAAATTGGCAAGATACTGTCGCATCCGGGTCTTTCCTCCGGAATCTTGCGCAACGCTGACATTGACCGACATACCCTCAGAAACGTGCGCGCGAACGACAAACTGCACTCGCTGAACTTAGCCGAGAATCAGATCGCAACCATCAGTGAGTTTCCCCAAATACAATCGGTCGTTAAATTAACCCTGAATGGCAACCCGGTCGGAGACGATGGCCTAGCTCGACTCTCCGAAGTATTCCCACGACTGCAGAACGTTCGACTACGGCACACGAAGATTACGGATGCCGGTTGCAAGCACCTTGGCAAGGTGCAGACGCTGTGGGAGATCGACATTCGGGATACGAATGTCACGTCTAAAGGGATCATGGAGCTTGTGGAGTGCAAACAACTGAACATCATTTGGGCGAGCGATGTGCAGTTCACCAAGGAAGTCAAAGACTTCTTTTCCGTGCAGAAGAGATATATGCAACATCGTGGATCTCCCTCTGAGACACCAGACCTAAAACCACTAAAAAGATCTCACGATGATGATTAAGGGTATAGCACTTCCCTTCGGCCAGCCCTGCACCGTCCGCAGGCCGCGCTTCACCGCGTCGGCGACGGCTTGCCACTTCTCCCCCGCGACGCGCTTTTCGGCGGCGAGGGCGATCAATTCTTCCAGCGGGATTTCGGGATCGCTCATGGTGGAAACTCCGGATGTGAAATGGACGGGCGTATACTTATACGCTCCGGTTTGCGGGAGTCAAACCAATCGGGGTATTTTGTTCAGTATTTCAGAAGTGGTCTCACGAGCCGGACGCGTGAGCGACGGACCGATTGCCCTCGTCCACAATTCGGAACGCACCGTTCGGCGTGCGGTCCGTCGCTGACGCGTCCGGCTCGTCGGGCTGGCGACGGATCGATTGCTCGACACCCAGTTCTGGGAACGCACGCATTGTCATGCGATCCGTCGCTGACGCGTCCGGCTCGTCGGGCATCACCGCCGGGATACTACGAGCCGGAAGCGTGAGCGACGGACCGATTGCCCTCGTCCACAATTCGAAACACACGCTTTGTCATGCGGTCCGTCGCTGACGCTTCCGGCTCGTCAGGCTGGCGACGGACCGATTGTTCGACACCCAGTTTCGGGAACGCACGCATTGTCATGCGGTCCGTCGCTGACGCGTCCGGCTCGTCGGGCTGGCGACGGACCGATTGCTCAGCATCCGATTTCGGGAACGCACGCATTGTCGCGCGGTCCGTCGCTGACGCTTCCGGCTCGTCGGGCTGGCGACGAACCGATTGCTCGACACTCAGTTTCGGGAACACACGGTTCGGCATGCGGTCCGTCGCTGACGCGTCGGGCTTGCTCACTTCTTCAATTCCTCGAAGGTCGAATTCAGGATGGGGTACTTCTTCCAGTCCTTGTAATCGAAGTGCCACCATTCTTCCTCGTAGACTGCGAAGCCTTCGTCCTCCATCGCGCGCTTCAGCAGGTCGCGGTGCCAGCGTTGGCGGCTCGTGCCGCCTTGGTAATCGGGGAAGGCGCGGTCGGAGAACTCGTCGTACCCGCTGACCACCTCGACCGGCTTGCCGGTTTTCAGGTCGTACAAACCGAGGTCGACGGCGCAGCCGCGGTTGTGGCGGGACCCTTTCAGCGGGTCGGCGACGAAGGTGTGGAACTTCTCGGGGGTCGCATCGCGGAACATCTTGGTGACGTGCCAGGGGCGGTACGAATCGTAGATGAGCAGGCCGTAGCCGCGCTTCGCCACGGCCGCTCGGACGCGGGCCAACGCCTCGGCGGCTGGCTTTTGGAAGTAGGCTTTGGCACTCGTGTAGAAGGGATAACCGAGGAAGTTGTTCTCGGTGGCGTAGCGGATGTCGAACTTCAATCCGTCGAGCGTGTTGAGATCGACGAGGTCGGGCTTGAGGAAGTCCCCCGTTTCCACCGGCGGCTTCGCGGCGAGTGCGATCTTGCGGAGTTCGCCGAGGGGCTTCACCGGTTTGATTTGGAACGTCTCGCCGTTCTCGCCGTCGAGTTTGCGGCGATCCATGACGACGCGCGCCGATTCGACTTTCGTCGCCCGGCCGGTTTTGTCGCGGGTGAAGATGAGCTTCTCGCCGTAGTACATGCCGCGGTCGGCGGGGAAGGCGAAGACGTTTTCGGATTCTTCGGTCAGCGGGTCGATCTCGGTGAGTTCGATGAGCGCGTGCAGCTTGCCGTCGCGCTCGCAGATGTACAGCGGCAGATGATCCCAGCCGTACTCGCCGATCAGCCCCTTCCACTTGGCTGGCGGTTCTGGCGGCGCTTCGGCACTCGGCTTCTCGCGGGTGAATTTGACTTGGCCGACGGCGATGGTTTCCCCGTCGCGGGTGAGCTTGGTGCCCCAGCGCTGCGGATCATCGGCGATGAAATCCTTCCCCAACTTGCGGAGTTGCACCCAGGCGCCACCCGCTTTGGATTGGTGGAACAGCCGCCCGCGCGATTCGATGAGGTCGTGCCAATCGTCGCCGTTGCGGTAACGCCCCGCCCACTCGCGGGCTTCCCCGGCGACCAGCGGCTCGCTCGTTTCGATCTTCGGCAGTTCCTTCCCGGCCTTCACCGCGAGCATCAAACGCAGGGCTTCGTTGGCGACCCGCGTCGTCACGGCATTCGAACTGTCCCGGGCGGAGATCGCCACCACCCCCAACTTTTCCGTGGGCAGCGCGGCGAACTCGGTGGAGAAGCCGTAGACCGCGCCGCCGTGGCCGATGCGTTTCTTGCCGTCGAGTTCGCCGACGATGAAGCCGAGGCCGAAGCCGCGCTGGTTTTCGGTTTTCGCGAACTGCGGGCGAAACATCTCGGCGATGGTCTCGGTCTTCAGGAGTTGCCGGTCGCTCGCTTTGCCGCCGGCGAACAGGCACGCATGGAACTTGGCGAGGTCGAGCACCGATGCGTACAGGCACCCGGCCGGGGCCATGCCGAGTTCGAACGTCGGGGCGGGGAACTCGCGGCCGTGGTAGGTC
>JANOSQ010000903.1:0-1769 GCA_031415915.1 Fimbriiglobus sp.
GCCAATCGCCCGGAGCGCATGACACTCGCCGAAGATGACAAGCAGTCGGCTGATGACTTCGCCGAACTACGCCAATTCGCACGCAACAAGTTGAAGGGTCAAGAACGTGCCGTGGTCGAAGCCCTTTGCGATTCCGGTGGCGAATTGCCGATTGCGAATCTGGCGATTAGGGATGGTGTGAGCTTTAACACCCCTGATGTGGATTTTAAGAACGTTCAAAGGCGATTGACCCCCAAACTCAAAAGGCAAATGTTCTTATTGTCGCGTCAGGACAATGCCGCAAGGCTCGTACGTATCCCCGAGGCGCCAAAGAGGGTCTAATTAGACCCCATTTCGCACCCGAATAGCGCCGCCACTTCCGCGATACTCCCTTTATCTAAACCGATAGAGGGCATGCCTTGCAACGAAAGCCTTACGACCCGCTCGCTGTGATTCCGTCGCCGGAAGCGATCCGGGCGGATTTGTCGGAACGTCTGCATCTCCCGCTCGGTTCAGAACCCCCCGCCACAACAACACCGAAGGGGGCCCCTCGTGGTTGACACGATCCCCCTGCGCATCGCTGCGCCCGATCCCCCGGCCCGGAAGCGCCGCCGGAAGTTCTCGCCTCTCGTCGTCGCTGCGAATCGCTTGGCCAAGCTGCTCGACGGGAGCGTCCGCTCGATTCGGACGTGGGACGCCGCCGGCAAGCTCCCCGCGCCGATCCGCATCGGCGGGCGCGTGGTTTGGCGCGTCCAAGAAATCCGCGCATGGCTCGAAGCCGGCGCACCCAATCGTGCCGAATGGGAAGCGCGAAATGCCGCATCCCGCTTGAAGTGACAACCCGCTGAACCACCGCGACCTACTCAGCCCCGGCGTGTCGCCGGGGCCGAGGCCGCATGCCTTCGCACCGAGTTAACGACCATGGATTTCCGAAACGCCCTTCCGAACAGCAACGGCACACCGTCGGGCATCGACGCTTTCGACTCTGCCGATGCCGCGCCGGAGTTCTCACCGATCCCGCCGGGCATCTACTCCGCCCGCGTGCTCCGGGGCGAATACTGCAGCACGAGGGCCGGGGCCGACGCCTACCGGCTTCGCTTTGAAGTAACCGAGGGCGAGCACAAAGGGAAGACCGTCGTGCGGACGTGGACGTTCTCCCCGAAGGCCGTGGCGTACACCAAACGCGACTTGGCCCCCTTCGGGTTGACCGCCACCGCAAAGCTACTTTCCCCGTTCCCCGAAGCCGGTCGCGCCTACCACGTGCGGATCGTCGTCGCGCTTCAACGTGGCGACGACGGGATTGAACGGAACGACCTCAAGCGCATCGACCTCGTTCGCGTGGATGAATCCCCCGCCGCCGCGTTCCTGCTCCCCGAACAAAACGAAGGGGGGCCGAAATGAAGATAGCAACCGTGAAGACAATCACAATTGGCGGTACGGAATACACCTGCCCCTACCTCGATGTGATGCCACCCTTGACCCCTGATGAGTTGGCCGAACTCAAGGCCGATGTCGCAGCCAACGGAATCGCCTGCCCCGTGCTCGTGACCGACGCGAATGAAATCATCGATGGGCACAACCGGATGATGCTCGCCGCTGAGCTCGGGCTCACCACCGTCCCGATGAGGGTATTGACCGGCTTGACGGCGGACCAAAAACGGGATCGTGCCGAAGACCTAAACCTGCACCGCCGACAAGGACGAACCGCTTTGAAACCGCACCCCTACGCCGACCTGTTCCCGATGATGCCAGACGCGGATCTCCGCGCCATGGCCGACGACATCAGGGCG
>JANOSQ010000904.1:0-3714 GCA_031415915.1 Fimbriiglobus sp.
CCCAGGTGCGGCGAATGCGCCAGTGCCACGGCACCGCCGTCGCCGATGCGGTTTCGCCAAAAGTCGAGGTACGTCAGATTCGCCGCGAACTCGCTCTCGGCGAGGGCGGCCGCCCCACCGTCACCGCAGTGATTCTCCCGCAGCACCAACTCCCGGTAGCGCAACAGATGCTCGCTCTCGGCGATCGCCCGCAACCCGTCGTCGCCGATGCGGTTCATCATCAGGTTCAAACTCGGCGAGTTCATCTTCGCGAAGATCGGCGAACGCACCAACGCCCGCACCCCGGCGTCGCCGATGCCGGTGTTGGGGAAGCGCACCGCGCTCAGCGATTCGGCCAACGGCGACTCGCACAATGCGATCATCCCGCCGTCTCCGATGGGGCTACCCATCAAGTTCCATTTTGTTAGGTTTCCCAAGAACGGCCCGTTGACGATCTCGCCTAACGCGCTGGCATCCACGAACCCGAAATCCAGCGACGAGAGCGACTCGAAAGGGATCGTCGCGAGGATTCGAGCCGTGTCCGCACTCTCTTCGGAACTGCGAACAGTCAGTTCGATGAGACGACGAACGTCCGCTCGGCCGAGTTCACGGAGAAACGCAAATCCCCCGTCGGTTTCGAGTGATCGCACGGCTTGAAAGTTCTTGCATTCGAAGAAGCGCTGCCAGTCTTGATGAGAGCGGTCGGCGGGCGAGCTCACCCTCGCCCGGACGTCGTCTGTGAATTCGGCGAAGGATCCCGGCAGCGCCAGCAGATTGAGAGAGATTTTCCCCGAATATTCGGCGGGAAGGATGCACCGTTCGAATCCTTCCGGCGTCAATTCATTCAAAGTCACCTGCTCCACCCACTCTCCGAGAGGGGAGCGCAGATAATTCCGCAGTCCGGGATCGATCAGCCAACTCGGGGAGTCGATCACGCAATGAATTAAGCCGCGTTTGATCAAGGGGTTATTGAGGATGAGCGACTTCGCCCGTTGCGGAAAAGGTGTCAGCCCGCGATCGTTTTCATCGGCGTCTCGCAAGCCGTTGAGGATCGGCCGGAGGTCGCCGATCCACGCGTTGAAGTGCGCAGTCAGTAGCGACCGTTCGAGCGCCTTCCATTCTATCATTTGCGGTGTGTCGGCGTTCGGGTAACTCAAGGCGATCTGCACCCGGATGAACGTGGCCCGATCCGCGTCGCCTTGTTCGTCGAGCCAGTCGGCGAGCACGAGGCGCGGCGTATCGTCGGCCGGGGTTTCCCGGCAGCGCTGCAGCAGGGCTTTCAATTCGGGCGAGGCCGCGTCCACGGGGGTTCCACCGACTCGGCGAAAGTTTCGGCAACCGACGGGCGGTCACTTGCAATCCGTTCCCCACCCGATTATCCCATACCGAACCGCCGGGGTTCTGCCAACGGCGGCCCGGCTTTTCCCTCTCCCGATGCGACCGACGATGTCCCTCCCGCTGGTGCTCTTCCTCATCGTGGCCGCGGCGACCGCGTTCGGCGCCTTGGGGGTCGTACTGTCGCGCAGCGTCGTCCGCGCCGCCGTCTGGCTGCTGCTCACGCTCATCGGGGTCGCCGTGGCGTACTTCCTCCTCGGCGCGGAATTTCTCGGGGCCGCCCAGCTCATCGTCTACGTCGGCGGCACGCTGGTGCTGATGGTCTTCGGCGTGATGATTACGAATCAAGGCCCGTTCGCGGGGATCCGCACCAAGCCGGTGGAGTGGATCCTCGGCGGCGGACTGGCGGTCCTGCTATTTCTAGCCCTCGTCGGGTTCAGCTTGCGCGCCGCGTCCCCGCCCGCACCCCTCGGCGACGAGAGCTTGCCGAGTGCCGGGCCGCTGGGCGCCGCGTTCCTCGGCGTGCCCGACGAACGCGGGACGGCGTTCCTATTGCCGTTCGAAATCGTGTCGATCCACTTGCTCGTCGTCCTCGTCGCCGCGGCGTATTTGGCGCGGGCGAAGCGCCGCACTCCCGCCAAGGGGACCGCGCATGGCTGAAGTCGGCATCGTGCCCTTCCAAGTGCTCGCGGCGTTTCTCTTCGCCTGCGGCGTGACCTGCTTCGTCACGAAGCGGAACGCCATCGGCCTGCTCATGGGCGTGGAACTAGTGCTGAACGCCGCGAATTTGAACCTCGTCGCGGCGGCGCGGTTCGTCCCCGGCTTGCGCATTGAGGGTCAGGTCTTCGCGGTGATCGTGATCGTGCTCGCGGCGGCGGAAGCGGCCGTGGCGCTGGCGATCTTCTTGAACTTCTACAACAACCATGCGACGGTGGACGTGGACAAAGCCAACGATTTGAAAGGGTGATGCTTGTTCAACCCTTTCGACTTCGCCGAACACCCCGGCCGGGCTTACTTGGTGGCGACCCTGCTGCCGCTCGTCCCCGTCGTACTGCTGCTGATCGCGGCGACGATCCGCAATATGGCCCGCTCGCGCAGCCAGTCCGATTCCATCGCTTCGCGGATCTACTGGTTGCTCGGCGGCGATCAACCTCTCAAAACCGGGGGCTACCTCAGCCTGCTGTTCCTGCTCGGTTCGTTCGCATTATCCGTTTGGGGGATGGTGCATTCCTTTGAAGAAACGGAAACACTCCGGGATCACCCGAAGGAGTTGGCCGCCCGATGGGCCGAGCGGGGCGACTGGCTGCACATCGGTTCGACCAAGGGGGATCGCCCCGCGGCCGCTTTGCAAACCGGCTACCGCATCGACCAGTTGACCGCGCTGATGTTCACGATGGTCACCGGCATCGGCTCGCTGATCTTCCTCTTCTCCCTCGGCTACATGAAGCCCGAGACCGAAGAAACCGTCGAGGATCACGTCGCCCACACCCGCCGCCGCGGTCGCTTCGGGCGGTTCTACCTCTATCTCTCTTTGTTCGCGTTCAGCATGTTGAACCTGCTGATCGCGGACAATCTGTTCCAAGTGTTCGTCGGCTGGGAACTCGTCGGCGTCTGCTCGTTCTTCCTCATCGGCTTCTACTACGAGCGACCGACTGCGAGCCGGGCGGCGAACAAGGCGTTCGTCGTCAACCGCGTCGGCGATGCGGGGTTGCTCATCGGCATCTGCATCGCCTTCGCCTCGTTCGGCACGCTGAATTTTGAAGACTTGGCGCGACTCATCGACGGCCGACAACCGCCGGAAATGTCGCACGGATTGTGGGTGCTCATGGGTTTGGGTATCTTCTTGGGGTGCGTCGGCAAGTCGGCGCAGGTGCCATTGCAGACGTGGTTACCCGACGCCATGGAAGGCCCGACCCCCGTGTCGGCGCTGATCCACGCGGCGACCATGGTAGCCGCGGGGGTGTACTTGGTGGGACGCTGCTATCCGCTGTTCGCCCCGGAAGTGTTCCTCACCATCGCCTACTGCGGATTGATCACGCTGTTTCTGAGTGCGACGATCGCCCTCGTGATGACCGACATCAAACGCGTGCTCGCCTTCAGCACTTGTAGCCAACTCGGGTTCATGATGCTCGCCCTCGGCGTCGGAGCCTGGACTGCGGGGCTTTTGCATTTGCTCACGCACGCGTTCTTCAAAGCCCTGCTATTCTTGGGTGCGGGGAGCGTGATCCACGGCTGCCATCACGAACAGGACCTCCGGCAGATGGGCGGCCTGCGCCGCAAGATGCCGATCACGGCGTTCACGATGTTGGTAGGCGTGCTGGCGATTTCGGGCACGCCCTTCTTCAGCGGGTGGTACTCGAAGGATCAAATCCTCTCGGGGTCACTCGGGTATAGCTTGGC
>JANOSQ010000905.1:0-3358 GCA_031415915.1 Fimbriiglobus sp.
CCAGGGGTGAAGCGCAGCGGAACCCCTGGATCGCGGATCAACAAGATTCCGGCCCCAACGGGGCTACCCGATCAGCGAGGTAGCCCCGTTGGGCCCCCACCGACACCATCGGCGATCCAGGGGTTGAAACCCCTGGCTACCTTCTGTCGTCCCGTTGGGACGGGAGCAGCGACTGCGATTCCATACCCGACGGTCAGCAACAACTCTCGCCCGCAGAAAAACCCTCCGCGCGATTTGACTTACCGGAATCGGATAGTATACTCATTATCAGTATACCAAATTTAACTTCACGGAGTTTCATCATGGTCGCCACGCTCCCCATCAACCGGCTCGGGTACGATTCGCCGCGGGACGAACTGCCCGAGTTGCCGAAATCGGCCCGCGAGCGCGGCCGGCTTTGGAGCGACGCCGTCATGTGCGCCGTGCTGACGCTGAAGAAGCAACTGACCCACCGGGATGCCCACATCGCCTTGGCCGCGGCGAACTCGATCCTGGAACTCGAGCGGACGCGGATGCGTCACTCCACCCATGTCGCGGGTAGCGAATCGGTTTCGGATGCCCAGTTGGAATTCGAAGCGGACGAGCGGGAAGCCGACGAACGCTCCGCCGCACGGCGACGGGAACTCGCCGCCGAAAAAGCGAAATGTAACTCGGAGGAACAGGCCTTCGCCGAACACGTGGATGAAGTGACCGTATACGCCGAGAGAGAGGAGCATCCGCTCCAATTGCCCCCGGAGCAATTCGTGCGCTGGCTGTTGAAGCAGTGGGGCCTGAAAGCGAGTGCGATCCCGAAGGGCGGCTTCATCGATCGCCTGCGGGAACACGGCATCGGCGATGAAGACCACCTACCGGAGGCGGCGTGATGCGGTCAATCGTCTTCCAGCACCGCGAGGAACGCCTCCTGCGGGACCTCGACTTGGCCGATGGCTTTCATCCGCTTCTTCCCCTCGGCCTGTTTGTCCCAGAGCTTGCGCTTGCGGCTGATGTCGCCGCCGTAGCACTTGGCCGTGACGTTCTTCTTCATCGCGGCGATGGTTTCCCGCGCGATGATGCGGCCGCCGATGGCGGCTTGCAGCGCCACTTCGAACATGTGCCGGGAGATTTCCTTGCGGAGCTTGAGCAACACGGTCCGCCCGCGCCGGTCGGCGACGTTGCGGTGGACGACGATGCTCAAAGCATCGACGCGTTGGCCGTGCACGAGAATGTCGAGCCGGATCAGGTCGGCCGGGCGGTAGCCGGTGACTTCGTAGTCCATGGTGCCGTAGCCGTGGGTGACCGACTTCAACTTGTCGTAGAGATCGTAGATGACTTCGCCGAGGGGCATCTCGTAGACGATGATGACGCGCTGCTGGCTGAGGTAGTCGGTGCGCAGGTAGGTGCCGCGGCGCTCGGTGCACATGCCCATGATGTCGCCGATGTTCCCGGCCGGGATCAGGAAGCTGATCTTGCAGATCGGCTCGCGGAACTCCTTGATGCCCCCGCCGTCGGGGACATCTTGCGGGCCGAACACTTGGATGATCTCGCCGTTGTTCTTCTCGATTTCGAATGTGACGTTCGGCGCGGTTTGGATCAAGTTCAACTCGCTGTCGCGCTCGAGCCGCTGCTGGATGATCTCGCGGTGGAGCATCCCCAAGAAGCCGCAGCGGAAGCCGAAGCCGAGGCCGTCCGACACTTCCGGGACGTAGGTGAACGAGCTGTCGTTGAGTTTCAATTTGCCGAGCGCTTCGCGGAGGTCTTCGAAGTCGCCGTTGTTGACGGGATAGAGGCCCGAGTAGACCATCGGCTTCGGCTCTTTGTAACCCGGCAGCGGTTCGGCCGTGGGATTGAACGCGTCGGTGACGGTGTCGCCGATGTTCACGTCGCCGATGGTCTTCACGTTGGCCATGAAGTACCCGGCCTGGCCGGCGCCGAGGGTGTCGCATTTCTCCATGCCGGGGCGGAACTGGCCGACTTCGGTGACGACGTACTCGCGGTTGGCGCGCATCATCTTGATGCGCATCCCCGGTTTGATCTCGCCGTCCATGAGACGGACGTACGCCACGACGCCCTTGTAAGTGTCGAAGTGGCTGTTGTAGACGAGGGCCTTGGTCGGCGCGGCGATGTCGCCCGCCGGGGCGGGGACGCGGTCGATGATGACGCCGAGGAGTTCTTCGATCCCCAAGCCCGCTTTGGCACTGACCTTCATGACCTCCTCGGGCACGGTCATCACGGCCGTTTCCATCTCGGAGATCACGAAGTCGGGCCGGGCGTGCGGCAGGTCGATCTTGTTGAGCGTCGGGATCATTTTCAGGTTGGCGTCCATCGCCAAGAAGGCGTTGGCCACCGTTTGGGCCTGCACGCCTTGGAAGGCATCGACGAGCAGGACGGCCCCTTCGCAGGCGGCCAGCGAACGGGAGACCTCGTAGTTGAAGTCGACGTGGCCGGGGGTGTCGATGAGGTTGAGTTCGTATTTCTCCCCGTTGTGCTCGTAGTAGCACGTCACCGGGTGCATGCGGATGGTGATGCCGCGCTCGCGCTCGAGATCCATGCTGTCGAGGGTCTGGGCGCGCATGTCGCGCTCGCTGATGGTCCCGGTCTTCAGCAGGAATTGATCCGCGAGTGTGCTCTTGCCGTGGTCGATGTGGGCGATGATGCAAAAGTTGCGAATATTCGACGTCGGCGTCGGCATAGGGTCGGCGCTCGGCGGGAAGCGGTAAGGATCACGGGGACACAGTTGTATAATACGGGCATACGCGGGGCTGTGAAGTGCGATCCGTCGATCCGAGGAGCCAACGATGCCACGATGGGCGATTTTCGGTGCGGTTGGCTTGGCCCTCGTCTCCGCCTGTTCGGAGCCGGCCAAGCGGGAGATTTCCGAACCGGAACGACCGGTCGAGTTGCGAGTGGTCACCGCGAGCGAGTTGGACGCCGAGCTTGCCAAGCACCGGGGGAAAGTGGTCCTGATCGACGTCTGGTTTCTCGGCTGCGCGCCTTGCGTGAAGCGCTTCCCGAAGTTCGTGGAATTGCACCGCGAGTTGGGGGCCGAAGGCTTGATCTGCATCAGCTTGAACGTCTATCCGGAAGAATTGAAGAAGAAAGACAAGGTGCTCGAATTCCTCCGGGATCACAAGGCGAACACGATCAACTTGATCGTCGACGACACCGAAAAGGCACTCGGGGCGTGGCAAGACAAGTACGAAGCGGGGCCGACGCCGAGCTACGTGATCTTCGATCGCCAAGGGGAGTGGGTGAAGACCCCGCAGCCCGAAGATAAAGAAAATGTGTCGCGGACGCTCAAGAAACTCCTGGCCGAGAAATCACCATGATCCGTCGCGCGATTCTGTTCACCGCGGCCTTGGCGCTCGGCATCGCCGTGGGC
>JANOSQ010000906.1:0-3425 GCA_031415915.1 Fimbriiglobus sp.
CTTCGCATTGACAGCCGCTTTGTTTTTGATGGCCGCCCCGGCCCCGAGCAAGCCCGATTCCGCCGAGTGGCTGGAATTCCGGGGGCCCAATGGCGTCGGCCATTACGAAGGCCCGGCCGTACCGACGGCGTGGGGGCCGGATAAAAACGTCGCTTGGAAGTTCCCGCTGCCGGGGGCGGGTTGGTCGTCGCCGATTCTCGTGCGCGGGAAGTTGATCCTCACCACGGCCGTGGCCGTGGGTAGCAGCGACAAGCCCGATTACGAACTGCGCGTGGTTTGCGTCGATGCCAAGACCGGCAAAGAAGCGTGGAACGAGCAGATCTTCCTCGAAAAAGCGACGGTGTCGCAGCCACACAAGAAGAACAGCCACGCCAGCCCCACGGCCGTATCCGACGGCGAACGGATCTTCGTCCACTTCGGCCACATGGGCACCGCGGGGCTCGACCTCACCGGCAAAGTCCTGTGGAAGAACGACAAGCACCCCTACGAACACCAGCACGGCAACGGTGGCTCGCCGATCCTCGCCGAGGGGAACGTCGTGGTCAGTTGCGACGGCCGCGATAAGCAATTCGTGCTGGCGCTCGACGCCAAGACCGGCAAAGAAGCGTGGAAGACCGAGCGGGCCATGACGGGCACTTTGAAGTTTTCGTTCGCCACCTGCCAGTTGATCGAGCACGACGGCAAGAAGCAGATCATTTCCGCGGCGAGCGATTGGTGCGCCTCCTACGATCCCAAAACGGGTAAGGAACTCTGGCGCGTCAAGTATCCCAAAGCCGGCTGGTCGCTCATCACCCGGCCGGTCTACTCCCACGGCCTCGTCTTTATTTCGTCCGGCTACGTCAACCAGCATTTGCTGGCGATCAAGCCCGAAGGCACCGGCGAAATCGCGTGGTCCACGAACAAGTTCGCCCCGAACACGCCGACGCCGCTGATCGTCGGCGACGAACTCTACATGGTCTCCGACGGCGGCATCATGAGCTGTCTCGACGCGAAAACGGGAACTTCGCACTGGACCGGCCGACTGAAAGGCGGGGCGTTCTCGTCGTCGCCGATCTTGGCGAACGGGAAGATTTACGTCACGTCGGAAACCGGCGTCGGTTCGGTGATCAAGCCCAACAAGAAGGAACTCGAAGTGGTCGGCGAAAGCGAAATGAAGGAAAAGACCTTCGCCACGATCCTCCCCGCCAACGGGGCCTTGTACCTGCGGACAGAGACCGCGCTGTTCAAGTTTGAGGAGAAGAAGTAGTCGCAAGCGTAAGCGCCGAGCGCCCGGCAGAGCTCGGAAGGGAGATTCCGTTTCACAATCACGCGCCGGCGCTCGCGGTTCCAGTAGGACTTGCGGAGACGTTCACCTTGCCCGCGTTCACGATCGCCCTCAAAGATCTCCGGCTCCTCCTGCGCGACCCGCGTTCGGCGGTCATCCTCCTGCTCATGCCGCTGGTGCTGATCCTCGTGCTGGGCCTGTCGCTCGGGGATGCCTTCGGACGCAAACCGGACGACCAACTGCAAATCTCGGTAGTGGTCGAAGACACCGGACTCCCCGCAAAGGCGATGGCGCGCGAACCGGTGCGCGAGAAACCGGCCGGGGCGCTGCTCGGTTCCGCATCCTACGCTTCGCCGATGACCCGGACGCACCCGCCGACGAAGCGCTGGGTCGATATTCTGCTCGACGACCTCAAAGACACCGGCAACATCCGGATCGAGGTGATCCCGAGCCGGGCGGAGGCGGAGCAACTCGTGAAGCGGGGCAAGCGCTCCGCGGTGATCGTCTTCGAACCCGAGTTCAGCGACCGCATCGACCGCTGCTCGTTCGTCGGTGCCGAGTTCCGCCCGAACCCCATCAACCCCCTCGACCGCTACGGCGTCGTCACCGACAAGGTCGGCGTGACGGTGCTCGAAAACCCGTACCAGCCCATCGGCGGCTCGGTGGTCAAGCAGGTGACGCAAGTCAGCCTCATGCGCGTGATCGTGCCGTGGATGATCGGCGGGGCCTTCGACCTCATCGGCAAGCCGCTCTTCATGGAAAAGATGGAGAAGTTCATCCCCGGTTTCTCATTCCTCCCCGCGGACATGCGGGCGAGCGTGGGCACCGGTATCCGCAAAGGAATCGCCGCGTTCTTCGGCAATTACGACTTCACCGCGCTGACGTGGTACGGCCTGACGAAAGACGCGCCGCCGGAGTTGAAAGCGGCGAACGCCGCGGAGTACGCGCCCCCGCCGACGGGCCTGGGCCGCGGGGCGAAGAAGTACCAGATTCTGGTGCCGAGCTACACCGTGACGTTCGCGTTCTTCCTCGTGCTGACCGTCGGCTGGCTCTTCGTCGCCGAGCGCCGACACGGCACGATGGTGCGCTTGCGGGCCGCGCCGATCACGCGCGGGCAAATCCTACTGGGGAAGTTGCTCCCGTGCTTCGCGGTGTCGGCGTTGCAGGGGTTCGCGCTGCTGCTGTTCGGCAAGCTCCTCTTCGGGATGAGCTTCGGCGCCGAGCCGTGGCTGATCGTCCCCATCGTGCTGAGCACATCCTTCGCGGCGGTCGGCCTGGCAATGTTCGTCGCCGGGTTGGCCCGCACCGAGACGCAGGTCGCGGTGTACGGCACGCTGTTGGTGCTGGTTCTTGCCGGGTTGAGCGGATCGATGATGCCGCGGGAACTGATGCCGGAGTGGATGCGCTCGCTGAGCTACGTCACCCCGCACGCGTGGGCGCTGGACGCCTACGAGCAGCTGCTGCACCCGGACAGTCCGGCCGTCGACTTCGGGACGGTGGGGATGTCGTGCGGGGTGCTGTGCGGCTTCGGGCTGGGCTTCACCCTGCTGGCGTGGTGGTGGATGAACTTGGAGTAACGCGGGCTATTTCTTCGCGCCGTTGATGCTCTTGATCGACGTCCCCACGACCTTGGCCAATTTGCTTTTCTTATCGGCGTCCTTGGCGGCGGCGCGCAAATCGCCCACCGCGTCTTTGGCCTTGGCGCCGAGTAGCCCGAGGCCTTCCGCCGCGGCGACCTTGACGCTCTCTTCGCTGTCGCCCTTCAGCAGTTTCACGAGCGCCGGAACGGTTCCGGGGTCTTCGGATTGGGCTTGGCCGACGGCCTTGGCAGCCGCAGCGCGGACGCCGGCGTCCTTGTCTTCGAGCGCCTTGAGCATCTCGGGGAGCGCCGGCTCGACATAACTGTATTGGATTTGGCCGAGTTCCCCGAGCCGCACGAGCGCGGCGATCCGCACCTTCGAATCCTTGGACTTCTTGAGGTCTTCGGTCGCTTTCTTGGCGTCGGCCTCTTTGCTCGCGGCCACGATCATGGGGGCGCCGAAGCCGATCAACCCGGCCACGAGCAGAAAGAGGGCGGCCGCCCGGCCGGAACGCTGAAGAGACATGGAACACTCCACAAGGCCAAGGATCGTGATGGATTAGCTTAGCACACTGAACCCGC
>JANOSQ010000907.1:0-1973 GCA_031415915.1 Fimbriiglobus sp.
CTCGCCCAGCAGCACAGCTCGCCGTCACACCAATTCCTTCAAAAAAATTCTCCCGAATCATTTGACTTCGCCAAATCGGAGCGCATATACTTCTGTACAAAGTGAACACAATAATACTTAACGGAGAGCCACCATGGTCGCCACCCTCCCCTTCAACCGCGTCGCCGCGCAGTTCGACACGCCCGAGCCCGAGCTGCCGAAGTCGGCGCGCGAGCGCGGCAAACTCTGGAGCGACACGGTGTTCCAGGCGGTGTTCGCGCTGAAGAAGCAATTGCGCAGCCCGGATGCTCACATAGTGATGGCGGCGGCGGAAGCGATCTTGGAAATGGAACGCACGCGCATGCGCCACTCCAAGAACCTCGCGGGAAGCCAGCACGTCTCGGAGGCACAAGAAGAATTCGAAGCCGAGCGTGAACGCGACCTCGACTACTCACCGCCCGATCACACCGAGGCCCATCCGGAACCCGAAGAGCCGTCGGAAGCCTTGGTGAGCCACGCCCGTGAAATCCGCGAATCGACCGAGAAGTCAGGCACTCCGTTGACGGAGCGACAATCGCTGCGGGTCACCCAGCAAATGCTCCAGCGGATGGGCCTCGAGGCGGAGGACATTGCACCGGGACAATTCGGCGCGGCGCTGCGCGAGAAACGGCATCTGTGGGAACGGACGACGGCCGCGGGTGAGCCGGCCGATTCGCCGACAGTCCCCTTGTGCTCGGCGGGGTCGCGTGGTGCAAGATAGGGGTTCACTTTGCGCAGGCATCACGGAACTTCGCGACCTACAATGGTGTCTAAATCCACACGGACAGCCATCGGTGATTCGGAGACGGACCCATGCAAAGCTCGGTTTTCGCCACGTGCCCCGGTTGCCAAGAGGTGCTCCGCATCCCGGCGACTTGGGCCGACAAGGCCGTGAAGTGCAAGAAATGCGGGTCGATCGTGCGCGCCACGGGCAAACCCGTCGCCCCGGTTCCGGCGGTCGCCCCCAACGCGTTCGCATTCGGGGAACCCGCGGCCGAGACACCCCCCTCGCAGCCGGCCCCGCCCGCTTACGGTCAACCGCCGATGCAACCCCCGGCGATGACCCCCCAAGGTTACCCCTACGGCCCGCCGCCGGGCTATCCTTATCCGATGCCGACCCAGCCGGGGTACGCTCCTTCACCCTACGGCTACGCTCCGCCGCCCGGTTACCCCGGTGCCCCGCCCGGCTACCCGTATGCACCGCCTCCGGGTTACCCAGGTGCTCCGCAAGCCGGCTACTCTCCGACCCCCTACGGCTATCCGCCCCAGCCGCAGCCCGTCTTCGCACCGGCGCCCGCCCTCGAACCGTTCGCCGATCAACCGAAGGTCAGCCCGAAGCGCCGCTACAAGAAGAGCAATAACACCCTCAAGCTCGTGGTCATGGGGGCGCTGTTCCTCCTCGTCGCCGGGGGGGTCGTGGCGGGTGTGCGCTATCAGGACGATTTGCGCTCGATCGTCTTGAACAAGCCGAAAGCGAAATCGACGGAACCCGATACCGCCGGCACCAACCCCGCCACGCCCACTACGAAACCGGGTGGCACCGCCAGCCTTTCCGCCGCGTTCCCCCGCCGGATGCTCTTCATCAGCATTACGAAGTACCTCTATTGCAACACCCTGACCGGCGGCGTCAACGGCGGGCCCGGCGGCAACGGCCGCTCCGAACTCGCCGAGGCCGCGAAGCAGCTCGCCTTCCAATTCCGCGTGCCGACCGACAAGGACAACAACCAACTCTTCCTGCTCACGGATGCCGACGGCAAACTCGCGGCGAACGCGGCCCAACGGCCGATGCTCAAGGACGTCGTCCTCGACACCGTCAAGCGATTCGCCGAGAGCAGCCGGGGTCAAGATCGCGTCGTCTTCTACTTCGGCGGACACGCCACGATGAAAGACGGCAAGGCGTACCTCGTCCCGGTCGAAGGCGATTTGAACGAACCGGAATCGCTCCTGCCGCTCGA
>JANOSQ010000908.1:0-7001 GCA_031415915.1 Fimbriiglobus sp.
TCGGAAGCACGCGGAGAAGGACAAAGGGCCGACCGCGCACGTCCCGCTGATCCAGTACCTCATCCGCCGCGGTAAGCAGCCGGTGGCCATCGCCAGCCTCTGGGACATCCGCGCGACCGCGCCCGTCGGCACCACGGCCCGGTTGCTAGGCACTGCCGTGCGCACGCGAGTTTCCACACCCGTGCCCACGGGGGATAAACCGGCGTGGGACAAATCGGTGGCCGACATCGAAAAATGGGTCGCCGAGAAGTTGAAGGAGAATCCCAAGAGCGAAGAGTTGCTGACGGCGAGCGCCGAACTCGCCGACGCCCGGGGCGCCTACGACGCGGCCATCGACCTTTACACCCGCGCGGCCCAGAACAGCACCCCGGAGACGCGCGGCAACCACCTCAACAACGTCGCCTTCCTCACGGCGCTGCACAAGAAGGACGGCGGGGACGCCACGCTGCGGCTCATCAACGAAGCCATCGGCCTGCGCGGGCCGGCGCCGTCGCTCCTCGATTCCCGGGCCGTCGTCCGCATGGCGGCGGGGGATTACGGCGAAGCAATCCGCGACCTCGACATCGCGATCCGCTCCGACCCGCGGCCGGGGTTCCATTTCCACTCGGCGCTCGCTTACCACAAACTCGCCAACGTCCCCGCGCGGGACGCGGCGCTGGCCGAAGCCAAGAAACGCGGGTTGACCCAGGCGAATCTGCACCCGCTGGAATGGGAGGACTACCGGAAGTTGGTCGACGCCAAGTAGAACGGACGGACTCGTATCAATCCTCGACCAAGTCTTTTCACTTGTCCTTCTTCTCTTCCTTGATCCGCTTGAGTGTGACGACCGCGCCCCACTTGCCCTCGGGCTTCATTTCGGTCGGCCGCACCGCATTGTCTCCTTCGTCGAGGCAGATCTTCAACGAGTCGCCGTCGAGTTCATAGATCCCCGGGGACACGTGGCCCCTATGCGTCGTGTCGATGGCCTTCGCTTTGGCCGTGGGGTCGAGTTTGTATTCGCCTTCAAACGCGGGCATCTCACCTTTGGGAATCACCTTCTTGCCGCTGATTTTGAACTTGCCGCCGGCTTTGAACTCGAATCGCGTCTGCGTATAGTCGATTGGAGGAATTGGCACACCGGGCGCGAGGTCGATCACGAGGACCTGCCAAATGCCGACGATGGCGTCTTCGTCCTTCGGTTTTACCTTGGGAATCGGGGCGGCGGTCAGGCCGAATGCGAAGGCGAACAGGGCGAGGGTGAAACGCACGGGGAGACTCCGGGGAAACGCTGGGTCGTCGACGATAGTGGCCCGCTCACTTGTCCTTCTTCTCGGCCTTCACCCGCTTGAGTGTGACGACCGCGACGCGCATCCCGTCGGGTTTCATTTCGGTCGGCCGCACAGCGTTGGCCCCTTCGGCGAGGCAGATCTTCAGCGAATCGCCGTCGAGTTCGTAGATCCCCGGCGAGACGCGGCCGGTCTCGGTCATGTCGATGGCCTTCACTTTCGCCGCGGCGTCGAGCTTGAATTCGCCTTCCTTGCCGGGCATGTCGCCCATGGTCATCGCCATTTTGCCGCCGGCTTTGAATTCCAACCGCATCTGTTTGAAGTCGACCGGCGGTGCCGGCACGCCGGGGCCGAAGTCGAGCGATTCGATTTGCCAGACGCCCACGATGGCTTCTTCGTCTTTGACTTTCCCTTTCGGGATCGGGGCGGCGGTCAGGCCGAATGCGAAGGCGAACAGGGCGAGGCTGGCGAGGGTGAAACGCACGGGGATAATCCGGGGAAAAGTTGGTCGTTAGACGACGGTGGCCCGCTCACTTGTCTTTCTTCTCGGCCTTCACGCGCTTGAAGGTGACCAGCGCGACGCTCTTCGCGTCGGGCTTCATCTCGGTCGGGCGCGCCGCGGCAGTCCCTTCGGCGAGGCAGATCCTCAGTGTGTCGCCGTCGAGTTCGTAGATCCCCGGTGAGACGCGGCCGTTCTTGGTCAAGTTGATGGTTTTGACTTTGGCCGCGGGGTCGAGTTTGTATTCGCCCTCCTTCGCCGGCGAGTCGCCCATCGCCAGCTTGCCTCCCGCCTAGAACTCGAACTTCATCTGGGAGACATCTGGCGGGGACGCGGGACCGCCCGGGCCGACGTCGAGCTTCTCGACTTGCCAGATGCCGACGATGGTGTCCTCGTCCTTGGGCTTGGCTTTCGGGATCGGGGCGGCAGTCAGGCCGAATGCGAAGGCTGCGGCGATGAGTGAGGCGAGTGTGAAACGCACGGGTCGACTCCGGAGTGGGATGGCCGAGGAAGCAAAGTCTATGCTATCAGACGCCATCACGGCTTCGCCATGTCGGAAATCTTCCACGAATCGACCGTGTCGTTCTCCGGAGCGTCGTCCTCGTGGCCGGGGTCGCCTTGGCCACCGCCCGCCGCGATCGTTACAACCACTGGGTACCCACAAACTCGGCGCGCGTCTTATTATGCAACAGGTCCTCTTCCACATCCCCTTCACGGCGTCGTTCTTCCCGCCCGACGGGGTGCCGCTGTACGGCTTCGGGGCGATGCTGTTCCTCGTCTTCGTCATCACCGCGATGCTCTGGGGGCCGAAGCGCATCACGGCCATCGGGATGCCGAAGGAGAAAATCCAAGACTTGGCCATCGTGCTCTTCCTCACCGGCATCGCCGGCGCCCGAGTCGTCTACATGTGGCAGTACTACGATCAGTTCCCGGACAAGAGCACTTGGGGCTTGGCCAAGTCGTTCGTGCAGATTTGGAACGGCGGCATCGTCTTCTACGGCTCGATCATCGGCGGCGTGCTCGGCTACCTCGTCTTCTACCGGATCGTCCTGAGGAAGTTCAACATCTCCACGGCCCGGCTCGCCGACGCCCTCGCGCCGCTGCTGGCCATCGGTTTGGCGGCCGGCCGCATCGGCTGCTACCTCAACGGCTGCTGCTGGGGCCAAGTGGCCTGCCCCGAGACGCAAACGGTTCCGCTGCCAGCGAGCTTCGGCGAGTTCCCGTTGCTCTCGGCGCACTCGCGCGATCAAGTGGTGCGGCCGGCCTACCCCAACGACCGCTTGCCCCAAGTTCGCGGATTGCAAACCTCGACCGGCTTCACGTTGAAACCGCGGGTGATTATCGGCCGGGACAACTCCTTCGACCCACCGCCCAACCCCCTCTCGGTGGTCGCGGCTATTGAACCCGGCTCCGCCGCGGCCAAGGCGGGATTGAAACCGGACGACGTGATCCTCGGCGTCAACGGCGAACCGAACCGCATCGTGCTCGAACTCAGCGGCCAACCGGACGCGGTCGCGGCCGCGCTGCAACGGGCGAAGGACTCCGGCGGCACGGGCATCGGCGACGCGGACAACCCCTTGGGCCTCACGACGCGGGTCACGTTCGACGAGTTGGACAAGTACCGCGCGGCGGTGATCGCCCTGCGGAGCAACGACAAGTTGGTCGTGCTGACGGTACACGATTGGCTCTGGGAACTGGCCCGCGATTGGCCGCGGGGTCGCAAAGGCCTGAGTTTGAAGGTGCAGCGCGGCTCCGAAACGCCGACGCTCGAATTCACCCCGAAGACGGTGACGTTCTACCCGACGCAGCTCTACGAGACCATCAGCATGGTGCTCATCACGGTGCTGCTCGTTTGCTTCCAGCCGTTCCGCCGGCACAACGGCCAAGTGATGGTGCTGCTGATGCTGACCTACGGCGTCCACCGCTTCTTGAACGAAGCGATCCGCATCGAGCCGACGTACAGCTACGGGCTGACGCTGTCGCAGTGGATCAGCGTCGCCATCTTCGTCGCGGGGATTTTGCTGGAGGTGTTCCTGCGGGCGACTCAAGCGAAACTCGCCCCCGGCCCGCAACCGCTCGGCGCCCCCGCGGTCGCGGGGGTGTGAGGCCAACGGCCCCGACCGGTCGGAATACGAGCCGGATGCGTGAGCGACGGATCGCATCCCAAGCGGCGAATTCCGAATCGCGTCCTTATGCAATCGGTCCGTCGCTCACTCACTCACGCGTCCGGCTCGTATCCCGACCGGACGTTGGTCCCGATGGTCCTTCTTTGTGACACGGCGAATGCAATGGTGGTTCACCCCTCTTGCGCCCTCAATGAGAATCGGGTGCGTCCAAGACGCACCCCGTTATGTCATTTCAAAACGTAGTACATTTGTTGTGTACTCGAATAACGCAGCTTGCGGACACCGATCGGTTTGATCCACTCCTCAAGTGGGAGTGAATTCGACTTCGACAACACGTTCGGATTGAACAGTGCACCATGTACAATACACCCCGCCGGCTTCGACCTTGCCGGCCCCCGCGCCGGCGGTGCCGCCCGAGTAGCGGGCGTGCCAGCCTTCGCCGGCGCGCATTTGGCCGAGGTCTTCCATCGTGTAGCCGTACTTGGCGAACCAGGGCGTGCCGGTCTTCACGATGGCATCGGTTTCCTTCACGCGGCGGGCGCATTCGGTCTCGGCGAACTTCTGGCGCTCGGCCGGGGTCTTGTAGGTGAAGAACTCCTTCCAGAAGGCCCGGCCACCGAGGATGCCGCTCGCCCCGGCCTTCATCGCCATCTCGACTTGCTTCTTGTAGACCTCGTAATCGACGCCGGCGCTGAGCAGCACCCACGGCTTCACGCAGGCGTCGTTGAGCTTCTTCAGGTTGTCCACGAGGACGGAGTCCGATTCGACGCCCATGGTGCCGGGGAATTCGGATTTGTACACGTCGCAGAGCCGGCTGAGGATGCGGGCGCTTTCGATGACGGTCGTCGACTTGCGGGCGACGACGGTCGGCGACTTCGCATCTTCCTTGCCGTAGGGGAAGTGGATCGGTTCGAGCAGGAACAAGATGTCGTGCTCGATGCACTCGTTGTAAATTTGCAGGGTGAACTGGAAGTTCCGCTCTGCGGAGTCGGATTCTTCCGGCTCGAATTGGGCCAACAGTTTCACGGCGTCGGCGCCGGCGCGCTTGATCTTGGCGACGCCCCAACCCGGTTCGACTTCCCCGCAGGGTGCCCCGGCCTTGTTCTTGGTCGCCCCGGACTTCTCGACGCGGACGAGCAAGCCGGTGCTGGCGGGCACGGCGTGCGCCGCTACGGTGCTGGCGTAGCCGTAGTACCCATCGACGAGCAGGCCGCTGCAGAAGGGCGAGAGCGCTTTCGAGAGCATCACCTTGGCATCGGCGACGGCTTCGTAGGTCGGTTCGGAGCCGAGGGCGGCTTTCATCATGTTGATCATGGAGCTGTTTTGGTCGGTGGCGACCATGGTCAGCGTGCCGTTGGGATTGCTGATGCGCTGGAGGCCGCGGAGCTTGCCCGGCGTGAGACCCAACCCGTAGAGACGCGTGATCGAATGGGACATGGAACCGAAACTCCGATGGAACCGCAGGAAAAGACAGAATGGGTGTTTTAGCGAACGGGGTGGGCGGGTCAACCGACGGGGAGCGGTATCAACACGAGGTCGCGTTTTCCCGCCAACGGATTGGGCATCGGGTAGTTTATTGGTGTACAGTCCTGCGGGAGCGAGCCATGAATCCGCGGCCATGGTGGAAGATCATCGAGAAACACTCGGCGGCGCCGATCGCGGTGAAGTGAGCCCAATTCCTAAACTACCCCCGTCGATTCCGACGGAGGTTCCCCGATGCCCACGCTCGCCGAGCGGTATACTGCCGCGTTCCCCACGTCCCGCGCCCGCTTCCTCGAAGCCCAAAAGATCTTCCCCAGCGGGGTCACGCACGATACGCGGATGATGGAGCCCTTCCCCATCTACATCGACCGCGCCCTCGGCAGCAAGAAGTACGACCTCGACGGCCACGAACTCATCGACTACTTCGTCGGGCACGGCTCGCACATTCTCGGCCACTCCCCGGAGGCCGTGGTGCGGGCCGTGCAGGAACAAATGGCGAAGGGCACCCATCCCGGTTCGTGCCACGAACTCGAGATCGAGTGGGGCAAGCTCGTGATGGAGTTGATTCCATCCGCGGAGCGCGTCCGCTTCACCGGCAGCGGCACCGAAGCGACGATGATGGCCCTGCGTTTGGCGAGGATGTGCGCCGGCCGGCCGAAGTTCCTCAAGTTCCACGGGCACTTCCACGGCTGGCACGATGTCGTCACCGTCGGCGCCGATTACCCCTACGACTCCGGCGCGGTCGCCGGAGTTCCGCAGGAGATCGCCTCGGTCTGCGTCGCGGTGCCGCCGAACGACTTGAACCTCGTCGAAGCGGCTCTAATGAAAGACGATCAAATCGGCGCCGTGATTCTGGAACCGACCGGCGGCCACTGGGGGGCCGTGCCGATCCGGGGCGAGTTTTTGAAGGGATTGCGGGAGTTGTGCACGCGGCTCGGGAAGGTGCTGATCTTCGACGAGGTGATCACCGGCTTCCGCGTGGCGCCGGGCGGCGCGCAGCAAGTGTACGGTGTTACGCCCGACCTCACGGCGCTGGCGAAGATCCTCGCGGGTGGGCTACCGGGTGGCGGCCTCGCAGGACGGGCGGAAATCCTCAACTTCATCGAGCCGCGCCCCGGCAAGCCGAAGATGCGACACCCCGGCACTTACAACGCCAACCCGCTTTCGGCCTCGGCCGGGGTCGCGTGCTTGAAGCAGATCCGCACGGGCGAGCCGTGCCGCTTGGCCAACGAAGCGGGTCGGAACTTGCGAAGCGGACTCAACTCGATGTTCGAAGCGAACAAGCTTCCGTGGATCGCCTACGGCGAGTTCAGCATGGTGCGGGTCATCCCGAATTACACGGGTGAACGCCCGAGTGACGACGGGTTCATCCCGTTCGGGGGCGACTTGAACGCTCTGGATGGCCCGAAGGACGCGAAACTCTCGCACGCCCTCCGGCAAGGAATGCTGCTGAACGGCGTCGATTTCTGGGGCACGGCGGGGATGACGAGTATGGCCCACACCGCCGCCGATGTGACGAAAACGGTGCACGCGATGGAACGCACTATCGCAGAATTTGCACCCGAGCGGTGGGCGTAAGCCCTCCGAGGAAGCGAAGCGCGAAGGCGGTTCATTTCCTCGGAGGGCTTA
>JANOSQ010000909.1:0-6788 GCA_031415915.1 Fimbriiglobus sp.
CAGGGGTATGGATGTACCGACTACGCCCCGGTGTACTACGTCGACATCGACCCTATCACCGGGCTCCGCAACAAGCTCACTCGGGCCGATGGCGGGCTTATCCTCGGCAAACAGTCAGTCCTGTCCATCACCGACGGCACGAGTAACACGATTGCCATCGGGGAGGACGTCGGGCGGAACGAGTCGATGACGATGGAATATGCGGACCCGCTCGGGGGGATGCGGCAGCTCTACCGGTGGGCCGAGCCAGACTGTGCTATTGGCATCTCGAAGGGCATCAACAACAATCCGTCGCCGCTGGGAGGCCCGGCTTCCTGCCCATGGAAGAACAACAACTGCGGACCGAACGAGGAACTCTTTAGCTTCCACCCGGGTGGGGCTCACGTCGTCTTCTGCGATGGGCACGTTGCCTTATTGCGGTACTCGATGGACCCCCGCACTCTGCGGAAGCTTGTCACCCGTGCCGGCGGCGAAGTGGCCGCGGAGACCGAATAGACAGACTCCGCTCGACTACACCCACGGTTTCCTGCCGGGAGCTTCATTCTCAATCGAGCCCGAGCGTCTCCTCGCCTTGCCGAGTGGGGAATGAAAAGGGGAGGGAATGAAAAGGGGACAGGCATGTTTATCTTTGACACGTCCTCGGCCATTCCTTAGTTTCTTCCCATGCCCCGAATCCCGCGATCCGCCCTCGATGGCGAATGCTGCCACGTTCTCGACCGCGGCAACGACCGCCGCGCCGTTTTCCTGTAGCGCGGCGACTACGAATCCTTCCTGAAAGCCATGGCTCACGCTTGCATCGAAGTGCCCATGCCGGTGCTGGGCTATTGCCTCATGCCCAACCATTTCCACCTCGTGGTTCAACCCGCGAGTGCCAAGGAACTGAGCCGCTGGATGCATTGGCTACAGAATACCCACGTCCGGCGGTATCACCAACATTACAAAGGTAGCGGCCACATCTGGCAAGGGCGGGACAAGTCGTTTCCCATCCAGAGCTTCAATCGGGGAGCACCCTTCGGAAGCGAGCCGTGGGTGGAAGCCGCGGTGCGGAAGGACGGCTTGGAATCGACCATCCGCCGTCGTGGTCGACCGCCGAAGGAACGAGCCGAACCCACCGAGACGTAACAAACATGACTGTCCCCTTTTTGCTCCCCACGCTGGCCGGCTCGCCTTCCGTCAAAATGATTTCGCCGGGATCGTGCATGCCCCAAATTGGACGCAAGTCGTTGCGGCGCATCGGTTCTACCAGAAATCGGGAATGATTCCACGGGGGGGTGGGGCGCTTTCGGCTGGAACCATTTTCGAGTCGGGTTGGCCAATTACGGGCGCAAAGCCGCCGAAGTCGAGTCGGCGTTCGTCAGTCCCCGCAGCAGGAAGGAAAGTGCGCACTCGCTCGTGACTGTCCTAGAGTTGGCTCCGATCGCGGGGCGATACCGACTCTGCGGGTGCGGCGCGGGGCGGGTTGTCGTAAACTGTACTCTTGGGATTGTTATCCGGGTTCTGACGGGTCGATGAAAGGGTGAGGTCGATGCGGCGCGAGCTTCAGGGGCGGTCGATCCTCGTCACCGGCGCATCCCGCGGCATCGGCCGGCGGGTGGCCCAACGACTCGGGAAACTCGGGGCAAGGCTGACCCTCGCGGCGCGTTCCGAAGGGGAACTCGCCACGCTGGTGGACGAAATCCGCGCCCACGGCGGCACGGCCGAGGCGGTCGCGGTCGATTTGACCGACCCCGCGCAACGGGAAATGCTTGTGAAAGCCGCGGTGGAGCGTTACGGCGGGCTCGATGTGCTCGTCAATGCAGCCGGGGTCGCGAGTTTCGGCGAATTCGCCAGCTCGACACCGGAGATCCTGCGGACGGTGATGGAGATCAACTTCTTCGTCCCCGCCGAGTTGATGCGGCTGACCCGGCCGCACTTGGAAGCGAGCGCCCGGAAAGGGTACCCGGCGGCGATCTTGAATCTCGCGAGCATCTGCGGGCGCTGCGGCATCCCGAGCTTGCCGGAGCATTGCGCCAGCAAGCACGCCTTCGTGGGGCTGAGCGAAACCGTGCGGGCCGAGTTCGCCCGGTTCGGCATCGACGTGCTGCTGGTGCTGCCGGGGGTCGTGCAGTCCGATGATTTGCAACGGCACCTGATTCGCAACGAGGGGAAGATCTACCTGAACTTCGAGGGCGCCCAGAAGGCGGACGAAGTGGCCGACGCGGTGGTGACGAGCCTGATCCGCAATCGCCGGGAGCGGGCGGTCGGGTTCGTCTCGCGGGTAGTTTGGTGGTCGCGGCGGCTGTGGCCGCGCATTCTGCGCCGGGTGATGCAGCGCAAGGTGGCGAAGTTCGCGGCGCGGTCGGGGAAGGGTTGAGCATGTGCGGCATCGCGGGGATGATCGACTTGGCCGGCGGGAAGCGCCACGCTCCGCGGGGGGCGGTCGCGCGCATGGCCCACGCGATCCTGCATCGCGGCCCGGACGAAGACGGTTTCCTCGACGAACCCGGTTTCCACCTCGCCAGCAAACGGTTGTCCATCGTCGGCCTCGCCGATGGTCGCCAACCCATTTCCAACGAAGACGGCACCGTCACCACCGTCTTCAATGGCGAGTTTTACAACTACCCCGAAACGAAAGCCTCGCTGGAAGCCAAGGGTCATACCTTCCGCACCCACACCGACACCGAGTTGATCCCGCACCTCTGGGAAGAGCACGGCACCGGATTTTGGGAGCATCTCCGTGGCCAGTTCGCCCTTTGCCTGCACGACCGCCGCACCGGCGAGTTCGTCCTCGGCCGCGACCGCCCCGGCATCTGCCCACTCTTCTACAGCGTCCAACGCATCGACGGCTCCGACTGGCTGCTGTTCGCCTCGGAAATGAAGGCCCTGTTCGCGTCCGGATTCGTGACCCCGCAAACGGACCCCGCCGGGCTGAGCCAGATCCTCAGCTTCTTCGCCATCCCCGGCCCGGCGACCATGTTCCAAGGGGTGCAGTGCCTGCTCCCCGGCCGTTTTTTACATTTGCGACCCGGCCGCGCGAGCGTCGGGGTGCAAACGCAGCAGCGCATTTACTGGGAAGTGAACTACCCGGACAAAGGCGACGAGGATTACGGTGCGGACGAGACCAAGGTCGTCGATGAATTCGAGGAAGTGCTCTACACCGCGATCCAGCGCCGCCTGCGGGCCGATGTGCCGGTCGTGTCGTACCTTTCCGGCGGGGTCGATTCCTCGCTCGTCGTCGCCATGGCCTGCCGGGCACTCGGCCGGGCCATCCCGACGTTCACCGTCTCCGTGACGAAGAAGGGCTTCAACGAAGAGAGCGAAGCGCTCCAGACGGCGAAGTTCCTCGATTGCGCGCCCATCGTGATCCCCTGCGGCGACGCGGAACTCCGCGGCCACTACCCGGAGTTGATCGCCACCGCCGAGTGCCCCGTCATCGACACCTCCTGCTTGGGTCTGATGCACTTGGCCCGCTCGGTGCACCAACACGGCTACAAGGTCGCACTGACCGGCGAAGGCGCCGACGAATGGCTCGCGGGTTACCCGTGGTTCAAAGTCAGCCGGCTGACGAAATTCCTCGAAGCGGTACCGGGACTGGGCTACCGGGTTCGCAGCGGCGCCGCGAAGCTCATGGGCCAACCCGGCTTCCCACGCGAGACCTACGAGCGGCCCGAGCAACTCCTCGGCGGGCGCAACGGCTGGCTCGACATCTACGGCCTCATGAGCTTCAGCAAGCTCCGCTTCCTCACCGGCGACATGCGGACCGCCGTGCTGAAGCATTCGCCGTTCGACGACCTCGAACTACCGACGCGGTTGAAACGCTGGCACCCATTCCACCGCGGCATGTACCTCGGCGCCCGCGTCATGCTCGCCGGGCACCTGCTGAGTTCCAAGGGCGACCGCGTGGCGATGCATTCGTCCGTGGAGGCGCGTTACCCGTTCCTCGACGAGGACGTTGTCGCCTTCATGGCAAAGCTCCACCCGCGCTGGAAACTCCGCGGGCTGCTCACCGACAAATTCGTCGAGCGCAAAGTCGCCCAGCGCTGGCTGCCCAAGGACGTGGCCTGGCGTCGCAAGAAGATGTTCCGCGCCCCCATGGATAGCTGGTTCGGCAAAGGCCAGATCCCGATGCCGTGGATCGAACAGGTGCTCTCGCCGGAATCGCTGCGCAAGTCGGGCTACTTCGATGCGACCGCCGTGCAGTCGGCCCGCGCGCAACTGGCCGGGATGCGCACGCGCTCCCTCGGGCGACCGGCGCTCGAAATGGGCCTGACCGCCGTGATGGCGACGCAACTCTGGCACCATCTGTTCGTGAAGGCCGATCTCTGCGAACTGCCGAGCGCGCTGCCGCAAGCGACGGCGCTGGGGGTGGCCGCATGAGAAGCTCACCGTTTTTCCGAGCCGGAAGCGTGAGCGACGGATGCTCTCGAACCTCCCGGACCATCCGCGAACGGGACGGTTTGCTGGAGCACCGTCGCTCACGCTTCCGGCTTGGACGGACTCGGAGGGCGACCGCGTGAGCTACGCCCTGCAAACGCTCTGGTACGAAAAGACCCGCTACGCGGCCGGGGTCGGGGCCGTGGCGTTCAGCGCCGTGCTCATGGTGCTGCAAGTCGGGCTGTTGTTGGGCTTGTTCGAAACAACGAGCATCCCGGTCGATCACACGAGCGCCCACATTTGGGTCGGCTCGCAGGATGTCCAGAGCGTCGATCTCGGCGTGCCCATCGGGGTGAACTCGCACATGGCCCGCCTCACCGAGAAGCGCGGCCTCGTCGGTCAACCCGAACTCCTACTGACGGGCTACGCCAACGTCACCCGACCCGACGGCGGCATGGAGCGCTGCTTCATCCTCGGCAGCGGTCTCGACCCGGACGCCGCCGGCGCCGCCGACGTGCTCACCCCCGAACTCCGCACCGCCCTCACGATGCCCGACAGCATCGTCATCGACGAATCCGAGCTCGAGCGCACCGGCCTCAAGCAGGTCGGCAACCGCATCAAGATCAACGGCGTCGAGGTCACGCTCGTCGGCACCGTCAAAGGGATGAAGAGCCTCGCCGCCCCGTGGGTGATGTGCAGTTTGACGACGGCCCGCAAAATCCTTGCGACGTACCTCACACCGGAGCAGACGACTTACCTGCTCGCCCGCGCCGAGTCGCCGCAGCGGGCCAAGGAAATCGTGGACGAATTGAACGCCGAATACCCCGAGATGCGGGCCTACACGGCCGACGACTTCAGTTTCAACTGCCGATGGTACTGGCTCACGCGCACCAAAGCCGGCATCGCCATCGGTTACGCCGCGCTCCTCGGGTTGTTGGTCGGGGCGGTGATCACCGCCCAAACGCTCTACAGCGCGACCATGGCCTCGGCGCGCGAGTTCGCCACGCTGCTCGCCCTCGGTATTCCGCGCAAGAAAATCTACGGCCTCGTCATGGAGCAGTCGTTCTGGGTCGGCGCCGCCGGGATTGTGGTCGCCTTGCCCGTCGTGTATCTGTTGGCGATGGGAGCCGAAGCCGGGGGCGCGAAAGTCGTGCTCCGCTGGGAGGTATTACTGGGGGCGGCCTTCCTCACGATCCTGACGTCGCTCGGCTCGGGCCTGTTCGCCCTGCGATCCGTGCGGAACATTCAACCGATGAGTTTGTTGAGGTGATTGAGACGATGCCCGATTCGCCGTCCAGCCCCGTCCTCCGAGCCGTCCGCATGTCGCGGTCGTTCGGCGACGGTGCGCTCCGGCGCTTCGCGTTGAAAGATGTCTCCGTCGATCTCTACCCCGGCCAACTGGCCTTACTCATGGGGCCGAGCGGCAGCGGCAAATCGACGCTGCTCGCGGTTCTTTCCGGGTTGTTGCCGCCGGACAGCGGCCAAGTTCTCGCCCAAGATCGGGGCCAAACGGTCGATGTCTGGGCGATGTCCGAGTCCGAGCGAGAGCAGTTCCGCCTCCGGCACACCGGCTTCATCTTTCAGGGCTACAACCTGTTCCCGGCGCTTTCCGCGCGACAGCAGCTCGAAATTGTGCTCAAATGGGGAGTGGGGGTGGATAGTGGCGAAGCCCGTCGCCGCGCGGACGACATGCTGAGCCGGCTCGGCCTCGACAAACAGAAGTCGAAGAAGCCGGCCCAGCTCTCGGGCGGGGAGAAGCAGCGGGTCGCCATCGGCCGGGCGCTCGTGAAGAATCCGACGTTCATCTTCGCCGATGAACCGACCAGCGCCCTCGACTGGGAGAACGGGCAGATCGTGCTGGAATTGCTGAGGGCCGCGGCCCGGGCCCGCGGCGCCTCGATCTTCGTGGTCTCCCACGATGACCGGATGAAGCAGTACGCCGATGTGATTTACCATTTGAACGAGGGTTGCCTCGAAGTCGAACACAACCCGGCGCCCACGGCGCCGGCCCCCAGCCCCCGGGAGGGCCACCGATGAACGCCGCACGCTGGAAAGCATTGCCTTGGATTCTCGCCGTCGTGTTGCTGGCCTTCAGCTTCGTCGCGGCCAACCGCCTGCTGCACACGCAAGAAGGCAACGCCGGCGTCGGCGCCGGCCCCGATGCGCCCCCCAAGAAGGACGCCAAGCCCGCCCCGGCGCCCAACGCCCAAGGGTTGACCGTGCTCGGCACCGTCGATGCCCCGCTCGGCATCGCCCGCGTCGATGCGCCGTCGCTGCCCGCCCTCTCCGGGGCCACCGTGACCGCCGTCTTCGTCCAATCGGGTCAGCTCGTCAAAATCGGCGACCCGCTGATGCAGTTCGACGATTCCGCGTTCCGCCCGAAACTCGAACAGACCGAGGGGGCGTTGCTCGCGGCCCGCTGGGAGGCCGACAAA
>JANOSQ010000910.1:0-13642 GCA_031415915.1 Fimbriiglobus sp.
TTGGACGGTCGCGACCCGCAATCCCTGCTCGACGACTTCCTCCGACCCGGATCGACGGGCACCGAAATCGTGAAATGATCCGGCATTCCCGAACCCGTTCGCTCCGGCGGTGTCCCGATTCCGTTTAATGTCCCGTTCGTCCCCCGCAGGTTCGCGTCCTATGCCCGATACGCTTTCTTCGACCGACATCATCTCGCTCGCCAAGAAGTACTTGATCGGAAACTACACGCGCTACCCGGTCGGCCTCGTGCGCGGGGTCGGCTCCGAAGTCTGGGACGCGGAGGGGAACCGCTACCTCGACTTCTTCCCCGGCTGGGGCTGCGGCATCCTCGGCCACTGCCCGCCCAAAGTCGTCGAAGCGGTGCGGGAGCAAGTCGGCGACCTTATCCACGTTCCGAATACTTGGTACACCGCACCCCAAGCTCTGCTGGCCCAAGCGCTCAGCGAGCGCACCGGCTGGGGCGGTCAGTGCTTCTTCTGCAACAGCGGCACCGAGGCCAACGAAGCGGCCATCAAACTCGCCCGGCTCCACGGCAAGCCCAAGGGCCGGTACAAGATCATCACCTTCACCAACGGCTTCCACGGCCGCACCTACGGCTCCCTCTCGGCCACCGCCCAGCCCAAGTACCACGCCGGCGTCGAACCGATGCTGCCGGGGTTCACCTACACCCAGCACGGCAGTCTGGATGCGGTCGTCGAAGCGATCGACGCCGAAACCGCCGCGATCTTGCTGGAACCGATTCAAGGCGAAGGCGGCATCAACATGCCCCCGCCGGGCTACCTCGAAGGCCTGCGCGAATTGTGTGACAAACACGGCATGCTGCTGATGCTCGACGAAGTGCAAACCGGTATGGGCCGGACGGGGAAGTGGTTTGCCCACCAGCACTGGAACATCGAACCAGACGTCGTGACGTTGGCGAAGGCGCTGGCCGGTGGCGTCGCGCTCGGCGGCTTGATCGCCAAGCCCGAAGTCGCCGCACTGTTGAAACCGGGCACCCACGCGGCGACCTTCGGCGGGAATCCGTTGGCCTGCCGGGCGGCGCTGGCGACCATCGAGACATTTGAAGCCGAGGGCTTGTTGAACCGGGCGACGGAAGTCGGCGAGCGATTCCGCCGGCATTTCGAACGGATGCGCGATCATTCGCCGTTGGTGAAGGAGATCCGCATCCTCGGGGCGATGATCGGCCTCGAATTGAACTGCGAAGGGGCGCCGATCGTCGCCAAGTGCCTCGAACGCGGATTGCTCATCAACTGCACGCACGCCACCGTGATTCGCCTGCTGCCCGCGGTGAACATCCCCGACGCGCTGATCGACGACGGTTGCGCGATTCTGTCCGACGTGTTGATGCACCACAATCCGTAGGCTTTTCCGCCGCGCTGAATGGGTACCCTCGACGATGCAGCACCTCCTCAATTTGATCGATCAACCCGCGGAGACGATCCGCACGCTCATCGACCGCGCCGCCGAGCTCAAAGCGCTCCGCAAAGCGGGGAAAGCGGTCACCCCGCTCGCGGGGAAGGTCGTGGGCCTCGTCTTCGAGAAGCCGTCGCTGCGGACCCGCATGAGCTTCGAGGCGGGCGTCGCCCAACTCGGCGGCACCAGCCTCTTCTTCCCCGGCAACGAGATCGGCCTCGGCTGGCGCGAGACCCTCCCAGACTTCGCCCGCACCACCAGCCGGTTCCTCGACGCCATCGTCCTCCGCGTGTACCGACAAGAAACCGTCAACGGCTTCGCCGAGCACGGCAGCATCCCCGTCATCAACGGGCTATCGGATCGCTCGCACCCGTGCCAAGCGCTCGCCGATTTGCTGACGGTGCAAGAGTGCTTCGGCGAAGTGGAAGGCAAGACGGTCGTCTTCGTCGGCGACGGCAACAACGTGGCGATGTCGTTGGCCGTCGGGTGCGCCCGCCTCGGGGCCAAGTTCGTGCTCGCCTGCCCCGATGGCTATGCGTTCGACGACCATTTCCTGCGGAACTACGAGGCGAAAGTCTCGGACGATTTGCCCCTCACCTTGCACGACCCCGCCGCCGCGGTGAAAAATGCCGACGTGGTCTACACCGACGTCTGGACGAGCATGGGCCAAGAAGCCGAGCGCGAGGAGCGCTTGCAGAAGTTCGCCCCGTTCCAATTGAACGCGAAGCTGATGGCGAAGGCTCCGAAATCGTGCCGGGTGCTGCACTGCCTCCCGGCCCACCGCGGCGAGGAGATCACCGACGAAGTCGTGGATGGGCCGCAATCGGTGGTCTTCGACCAAGCCGAGAACCGCCTGCACGCGCAGAAGGCCGTGCTGGAGTGGCTGTTGAAGGGTTAAACATCTTCTTTATCATCCACGGCATCGGTCGCTTCCAACTGGTACTTCCGGATCAACTTCCGCACTGTGGCGCGGGCCAAGCCGAGCCACTTGCCCGCCGCCAAGCGGTTGCCGTCGAGTTGGCCCAGCACTTCTTGCAACAGTGGCGGTTCGATCTCGGCTAGAAGCAGTTGGTGCAGTTCGGCCGGTTCGCCGCCGGCGGCGCGCACGCGCTGGCGCACCCATTCGACGACCAGCGCGTGGAGCTTGTTCTTGGGCGAGTCCGCGCTGCCGGACGCGATCGGCTCGGGCAGATGCTCGGCGAGAATCGCCCCGCCGCGAGCTTGGATCGCCGCGTGTTCCAGGGCGTTCTTCAACTCCCGCACGTTCCCCGGCCACGGTCGGGCTTCGATCGCCCGCAACGCCCCGGGTGACAGCGACAACGACTTGTCACCGAACTGCCGGAGGAAGTGTTCCGCGAGGATCGGCAGATCGTCCGGGCGATCCCGCAGGGCCGGGAGGTGGATCGGGTAGACGTTCAGCCGGTAGAACAGGTCGGCGCGGAAGCGGCCGTCCGCCACGGCGTCGGTGAGATTCGCGTTCGTCGCCGAGACGATCCGCACGTTCACCCGCTGGCTCTCGACGCCGCCGACGGGCAGGATTTCTTGGCGCTCCAACACCCGCAACAATTTCACTTGCACGGCCAGGGGGATGTCGCCGAGTTCGTCGAGGAAGACCGTGCCGCCGTCGGCGAGTGCGAGCAACCCCGGTCGGGAGCGATCCGCCCCGGTGAAGGCACCCTTCACGTGGCCAAAAAGCTCGCTCTCCACGAGGTTCGGGTTCAACGCCGCGACGTGAACCGGTAGAAACGGCTTGTCCCGCCGGGGGCTATTCGCGTGGATCGCCCGCGCGACCAATTCTTTGCCGGTGCCGCTCTCGCCGGTGATGAGCACGCAGGCGCCCGTGGGGGCGACCAACGCGATTCGCTTGAAGACGTTCTGGATCGCCAAGCTGCCACCGATGATTTCATCGTCGGCGACCGTGGCTCCGGAGACCTCCGCTTGCTGGGTGCCCCGCTTCACCGCGCGTTCGACCGCGCCCATCGCCGCGTCTAAGTCGAAGGGCTTCGCCAAGTAATCGAACGCCCCGCCTTCCACGGCCTTCACCGCCGTCGAAAGGTTGCCGTGGGCGGTCATCACCAGAATCGCGGCGTCCGGGTTCAACTGCCGGAGCTTGCCGAGCGCGGTCAAACCGTCCATCCCCGGCAAGCGGACATCCAAAAAAATCGCGGCCGGTCGCTCGCTCTTGGCCTTGCTCAAACCCTCTTCGGCGGACGGGGCGACCACGGCCCGATAGCCTTGATTTTCGCACGCCTTGCGCAGCGCCCACGCGATGCCTTCTTCGTCGTCGATGATCAGCACAGTCGGTTTCATGGTGAAATTGTACCGCGCCGCCTACAATTCCGGAACGTCTCGCCGGGAGTGCCCAATGGATTTCGAGCTGCCGCCGTTGGGCGAAGGGTTGATCGAAGTGGAACTCGTCCGCTGGCTCGTGAAGCCGGGGGATCGGGTCGAACGCGGCCAGCCGCTCATGGAAGTGCTTTCGGATAAGGCGACCATGGAAGTCCCCAGCGCGTTCGCCGGGCAGATCACGCACACGCTCGCGGAGACCGGCAGCAAGATCAAAGTCGGCCACGTCGTGATGCGGTACGCCGATGCGAACGACGCCGTGCAACCGGCGGCCCACCCGGCCAGCACCGGGCCGAAGCCCGTCATGGTGCGGGGCGAACTCTCCGGATTGCTACGCTCCAATGCGCCGGTCAACGGAACCGTGGTGGCTCTCCCCGTCGCCGCACCGTCCGTCCGCCACTTGGCCCGCAAGCTGGGGGTCGAATTGAGCCGCATCCGCGGCTCCGGCCCCGGCGGCCGGGTTATCCTCGACGATCTCACCCAGCATTTGAAGCCGACGGCATCGGATGCGGTGAAACAACCCGACGCCCCCAAGGTGGACTACGGCACCCCCGGCACCCGGACGAAGCTCTTGGGTCTGCGCCGCAAGATCGCCGAGCACATGGTCGAAGCCAAACGCTCGATCCCCCATTACACCTACGTCGACGAATGCGACCTCACCGATCTCGTCCGGCTGCGGATGCAGTTGAAGGAGACGTTCGCCCGCGTCGGGGTCAAACTCACGTACTTGCCCTTCGTCGTGAAAGCCGTGGCGCGGGCGCTCAAGCAAATCCCCACGGTCAACGCGACCTTCGACGAGGCCACTCAAGAATTGACCCTGCACGACACCTACCACATCGGCGTCGCGGTGGCGGCCCCGAACGGACTGATCGTCCCCGTGGTGAAGGACGCCGACAAAAAAGATGTCGCCGCCATCGCCTCCGACATCGAGCGATTGAGCCAAGAAGCCCGAGCGGGGAAGTCGAAACTGGACGATTTGAAAGGGGGCAGCTTCACCGTCACCAGCATCGGCAACATCGGCGGGCTGATCTCGACGCCGATCATCAACTCGCCCGAAGTCGGCATCCTCGGCCTCGGCAAAGTCGTGAAGCGACCGGTCTACGACGCGGCGTGCCAGATCCGGCCCGCCGACTTGCTCTACTTGTCGTTCTCGTTCGACCACCGCGTGCTCGACGGTGCCATCGGCGCCGCTTTCGGCAACGCGGTCATCGCCCAACTCCAAAACCCCGGGGCGCTCTTGTTGCCCGAGCGCTTCGGCTGATTCACTTCTTCCGCTTGTAGGCGATGGTGAAAGTCGGTTCCTTGGCGTCGCCCGTGTACATCGTCATTTCGATCGAATCGTCGTCTTTCATCGTCGTGACCGAGCGGTACTTCGTCGGCTTGCCATCCATTCCGGGTCCTTCGCCGGCCAGCGTCATCGTCTGCTTCTCCTTGTCGTGCGTCCCCTCCATCATCACCGCGGCCCCGGCACTGCTGTCCACCCAGATACTGACGTACTTCTTCTTGGCCGCGTCGTAGCTTTCCAAGCTCTTGCCGACGAACTTGGCGCCGAACATCTCGCCTTCCATGTCTCCGATCAGCCACATCCCGCCCACGCCCATCTTCGAGGTGTACGTGCCTTTGCTCTCGGCCCCGGCGACTTTCATCACGGTGTCCCACTTCCCTTCCATTTTTTTGAGCACGTCCAACTCGGGGCCTGGTTTGGGCGGTTCTTGGGCCGAACTCGCGGGGGCGATCAACAGTGCGGCCAGAAAGGCCACGGCGGACAAGGTCGGCAGTTTCATCGGATCACTCCATAGGAAAAAGGGGCCGGGGAGATTGTATTCACTCGCAGCCGGGCACCCGGGAAGAGTTCGGAGGATTTTGAAAGGCATTCCCGCGACTTGGACATATTTTCACCAGCTTCATTTGACTCGGTCATTTCGCAGCGTATACTCCATTACATGCGATCCACGAATTCCCGTGTAGACCATTGGCCACGGGATCAACTTCGATTACAGTGTCCCCAATGATCATGCGCGACTGACGACTGTCGATTGACCACGGACGATGTCTCCGCGACCGTTTCGCTTCTGTTCGGCTCCCCCATTCCGCAAGTTGATTCCCCATGGCAGTTGCTGCGACCGGTACCGGCGTACTCGAATTGCATTCCAAAGGGCACGGTTTCCTCCGCGACCCCAAGAAACATTACGCGGTCAAACCGCTCGACCCGTATGTGCCGCTCGACTTGATCCGGCACTTCAAACTGCGGCAGGGCGTGTCGGTGTCCGGCCCGCTCGGCCCGCCGCAACGCGGGCTGGCCGCGCCGAGGCTGATCAATCTGGACACCATCGAAGGCCTCGACCCGAAGGAATACAAGCCGCGGAATTGGGACGAATTGACCGCCGTCGATCCGACGCGCTGGCTGAATCTCGAAACCGGCGCCCTACCGTTGACGACGCGGGTCATCGACCTGTTCACCCCCATCGGCATGGGCCAGCGCGGGTTGATCGTCGCACCGCCGCGTTCGGGCAAAACCGTGCTGCTCTCGCACATCTCGGCCGCGATCTCGCAGAACCACCCGGACGTGGTACTGATGATGCTCCTGGTAGACGAGCGCCCCGAAGAAGTGACCGAGATGACGCGGACCTGCAAAGGCGAGGTGATCGCGTCGAGCAACGATCAAGAGACGGTGGTCCACGTCCGCACGGCCGAGTTGGTGATGGAGCGGGCCAAGCGACTCACGGAACAAGGCAAAGATGTCCTCGTGTTACTCGACAGCCTGACGCGGTTGGCGCGGGCTTACAACAAGCATACCAGCAGTGGCCGGACGATGTCCGGCGGCGTCGATACGCGGGCGCTCGAAGTGCCCAAGCGGTTGTTCGGTTCGGCCCGGGCCTTCGAGGAAGGCGGCACCCTCACGATCCTCGGCACCGCGCTCATCGAGACCGGCAGCCGGATGGACGACGTGATCTTCCAAGAGTTCAAAGGCACCGGGAACATGGAATTGGTGCTCGACCGCAAGCTCGCGGAGAAGCGCATCTATCCCGCCATCGACCTCGAGGCCTCGGGCACCCGCAAAGAAGAACGCATCCTACCGGCCGAGATGCTGGAGCGCATCACACTGTTGCGCCGCTCGCTGAGTTCGATGAAGGGTGGCGACAGCATGGAAGCGATGATCAAGCAATTGGGCAAGACGGAATCGAACGCGGAGTTCTTGGAGACCGTCGGCAAGTTCGTGAAGAAGTAAATCTTGTTAGCCCGACGCGCGCGCGAGGGTCTGACTCCCTCGCTCGCGCGTCGGGCTAACAATTACGCCGCGGGCTTCTCCTCCGCCTTCGGCGTCTTCACCAGAAACGCGTGGCCCAGTAGGATGATCGCCCCGCAAACGAGGCAGCAGTCGGCGACGTTGAACACCGGCCAGTTGATCTTGTAGAAGTAGAGGAAGTCGCGGACCCCCTCGAAGACGATGCGGTCGTAGCAGTTGCCGACCGTGCCCCCGAGGATCAGGCCGAGGGCGGCGCACATCCAGCCGTCGGCCCGCTTGCCGCGGAGCAGTGCCCAAACCGAAATCCCGAGCGCGGCGATCAGGCTGATGATCGCGAAGACCGTGTTCCCCATGCCAGTGCTGCCGCCCATGCCGAAGAGCGCGCCCTCGTTCACGTGGGGCATCTCCGGGGCGCTCCACGTTTGAAGGACCTCCGCGCGGTTCGGCCAAGGCTTGCGATCCGGCTTCGACGTGAACTCGGCGATGAATCCGAACCAACCGGGCACGACGTCGTACCGACCGCCGGCGAGGAAGCGTTGATCGTCGGCGCCGTCGGCCGCGTACCACGATTTCGCCACGACCCACGATTCGAGTTTGCCCCCGGCCGCGCCTTGGCGATCGTTGTAGAGCCAGCGGAAGACGCCGTATTTCGTGCCCTGATCGGCCGCGAGGCCGGTGACGGCGAGTAAAACCAAGAGCCATCGGTAAGAACGCTTCGCCGCCATGATCTCGTCCTCGGCATTCCCGATCACTCGCCCTGTAGCTATTGGCATATCTTCGGGAGCCGCCGCGAACAACCCCGACCCCTCCGCAGTCCGGTCGTCAAAAGGGTTTCTTGATGTCTTGGACATGATCCCACTTGATACCGGTGTCTTCGGTGGCCTGTAGGCGCGCCGCCGAGCTACGGGCATTGAGAACCAAATCCTTCGCGCTTCCCCATGGGGGATTCCTTCGGGTCAACAACAAACAATCGGTTCCGCCGAAGAGCCGGCACTTCTCGCCGTATTCGAGCCAGGGCGGGAAGCCGAGATCGGTGAAGTGCTTGCCGAGGCGTTTCCAATCGGAGGCGGGCGCCTTCGTCTTGCAGGCGTGGTAGGTGCAGGCGAAATCGACGGAGCGAACCATGAGCAATTGCAGGAAGAATCCGGAGATCGTGTCGGCTTGGAGTTGCCAATCTTCGGGTTTCTGCTCTTCTTCGCTGTCGGTGCTTCCGAAGTAAACGGGCGGGTCGTCGAGGTGGGCATCGGCGACGCGGAAAGCCCACTCGCCGCAGTTTTGGTATTCGGTTTTGAAGACGATTAAGCCCTTCTTCGTGGCCCGCGCCGGCCAGACCGCGAGTTCCTTCGGCCAAACCATGTGGCTCCAGAAGATCCGCGGTTTCAATCGATAGGGGTTGCCCGGGAGTTGATACCACTCCCGGAGGGCGAGCGGGAGTGCGAAGCCCAGTCGCTTCTCGGCGCGGTTCAGCGTCGCGGTGGAAACAATCTCGGTGCCGGTGCGCGGGATTTTCCAAGTTTTTTGGAACTCGGTCATCAGGCCCCAGCGATCTTCGCGGGCGGCGAATCGCCCGGCAAACATACTGTATTCGACGGATTTCATGTTCTGGCTCCGCGGATACATTGAATCGTATCGGTGATCGTATCGAGGGGGAGAGGATTTGTGGAGCGGGACGAAGAACTCGCGGTGTTGATCGGCGGACTTTCGGATCAACTCCGGCGCCGCGGCCTCGCGTATGTCGACGCGGCCGCCCGGCAGCACCCCGACCTCGCGGGGGAACTGCGGGAACTTTGGGCCGTCGCGCAGTTCGCCGAGTTGATCCAAAGACCGGCGGTCACAATTCATCGACCGACACAACCGACGGGCGATTCCACACTGACGGTGTTGCCGCGCGAATTCGGCGATTTCACCTTGGTGGACGAACTCGGCCGCGGCGGCATGGGCGTGGTCTATCGGGCCCAGCAGAAGTCGTTGAATCGAACGGTCGCGCTCAAGATGATCCGCGAAGCGCACCTCGCCAGCAGCGACGACGACGCCCGCTTCCGGGCCGAAGCCGAGGCCGCGGCACGGTTGCACCACCCGAACATCGTCACGGTCTACGAAGTCGGCACGCACGACGGGCAAGCCTACTTCTGCATGGAGTACGTCCCCGGCACGACGCTCGCCCAACGCATCCACGCCGAGGGGCCACTGCCCAACCGCGAAGCGGCGCGGATCGTGGCGATCATCGCCCAAGCCGTGCAACACGCCCACGAGCAGGGGGTGCTCCACCGCGACTTGAAGCCGAGCAACATTCTCCTCACCCCGGACTCGGGCTCGGGTTCGGGCGGCGGGGGTTTGGCGCCGAAGGTCACCGATTTCGGTTTGGCGAAACAGTTCGATTCGACCGAATCGCTGACGCGCACCGGGGCGGTCGTCGGCACCCCGAGTTACATGTCGCCGGAGCAAGCGGGTAGCCGGAAGGAGTTGACCCCCGCGGCGGATGTCTATTCGCTCGGCGCGATCCTGTACGAACTGCTGACGGGCCGGCCACCGTTCCAGACCTCGCACCCGCTCGACACGCTGCTGCTGGTGCTGGAACAAGAGCCGATCCCGCCGCGGGACTTGAACCCCTCGGTGGATCGCGACCTCGAGATGATCTGCCTGAAGTGCCTGCAGAAACCGGCGGAATTGCGGTATTCGAGCGCCGCGGGGCTGGCGAAGGATTTGGAAGCGAACATTCTCGGCGACCGCCTGAGCGTTTCCCCCGGCAGCTTCGGGTCGTTCGTCTCTCGACTATTACGCGAGACGCACCACGCTTCGGTGCTCGAAAATTGGGGCCTGCTCTGGATGTGGCACAGCGCCGCCATCTTCGTGCTCTGCGTCGTCACCCAGATCATGGCGTGGTCGGGGGTCGATTCGCACCTGTATTACTTGGCCGTTTGGGGCACGGGCTTGTTGACGTGGGGAACCATTTTCTGGCGGCTCCGTCGCCGCGGCGGACCGGTGCTCTTCGTCGAACGGCAGATCGCCCACGCGTGGGCCGGCGGCACCGTCGCCAGCGTCGGACTGTTCTTGATCGAAGTCGTGCAGGGGCTGCCGAGCTTGACGCTTTCGCCGGTGCTCGCCGTCATCGCCGCGATGGTTTTCTTTTTCAAAGCGGGGACGCTGTCCGGTCAGTTCTACATCTGGGTCGGGGCCTACTTGGCCACGGCGGTGGGCATGGCGTACGAGCCGCGGGTCGGCCACATCTTATTCGGGGTGGTCTCCGCGCTGTCGTTCTTCCTGCCGGGGCTGAAGTACTATCGCCAGCGCAAGCGTGGGGAGCGTAGTGAACAACGCCAGAATGTGACTGTGGAGATGACATGAAAGGGTGAAAGTCAATATCCTGAATTTGGACATCACACTCAAGCAAGTGGATTTATCAGTCGCTTTCGACATTGGCGTGTGATAGACTTCGATGAACCAAACTACCGGGGATTCAAAAATGCGTAAGCTCCAAATCAAACTCGCATGCCATCCTGAACTGTTGAGAGCGGTAGTGCTGATTGTTCTGGGTTTTGTTGTCGGATGTACTGAACAGAAACCTGATTCAGCGCCACAGGCAGAGACGCAAAGTAATGGCGTAGTCCCACCTTCTCTCCCGCTTGTAGAGCCCAAAGATCCAGTTTCGGAAATCGAACCAAAGCACAAAGTCGAAGGTTTTGCTGGGATTGATGCGAACACCATCGCAGACTATGTGGCGCTCGGAGGTGTCTATTGCGAGGTGAGGTTTAGCAATCTCCGTGGTGGGTTACAATTTGAGAAAACAGAAGAAACTATTCGCACAAGTCTTCCCGGGTTTCGATTTACTCGATTGCCGACAAAGAAACTTCCGGCTGTAAACGTCCCTTTCGGGCTATGTCTATCCGACTTGGAAGTGACAGATGCGATAGTTGAAGAATTGATGGAACTCAAAAACCTGACAGCTCTCGATATCTCTCGGACACAGGTAACGGATGAGAGCTTGGGAGATATCAAAACGCACAAACGGTTAACCACTTTGAACTTGGCAAATACTCAAGTTACAAACAGAGGAGTGAAGGAGCTGACAAACATTTTTTTCCTAGATTTGTCTGGCACAAAAGTTACAATCGATGGAATCAAAGAACTTAAAAGTCTCACGTCACTCCGCCTCTCCGGAACTCGAATTTCGGACATAGGGCTGACGGAGCTTATGCAGTTGAAAGACCTCAAAATGCTGAATTTGTCAAACACATTCGTAACAGACAAGGGCATGAAAGAGATCAAGGAACTCAAAAAACTCACCTCACTCAGTCTTCGCAACACCAAAGTTACGAAAACGGGAATGAAAGATCTCCAAGAACTCGAAGCCCAAACCACCCTCGATCTCGCCGGCACTCGTATCACAAACGCTGGTTTGAAAGAGTTGGCGGGATTGCCCAACATCGCCGAACTAGACATTTCGTTTACATTGGTTACGGATGGGGGCATGAGCGAGATCAAAGCATTCAAAAATCTCCGGATTGTCAATATTTCAAATACGAAAGTGACTGACGCTGGTCTGACTGAACTGAAAGATATCAAAAGACTCACTGAACTCAATATCAACAACAAAGGGAGGAATTACGAGTCTTCAACTGAGTTTTTACTCGCCATGCAAGACTTAGGCGAAGACCCTAGAGATGTGTCACTCGCTATTGCAAACGCCTATGACAACTTTGTTGAGGCATCGAATGGCAGCATCCTCGCACGTCATAAATTCCAAGGATTCGGACGATCTATGCGTGAATTTCAATCCATTCCATTCAGCGTGGTTACACCAATGGACTTGCTTAATGCCGCGATCCTCGACATATCAAAAATCGAGGATGATACCGCACGCATTGCTATGATATACCGTTTATTTGGAGCGAAATCAGCGTCTGTCATTCCTGCACTGCACGCAACGCAATACTTGCAACTGACGGATGCAAGCATGAAGAATATCAAAGAATTCAAAAACCTCACTTATCTAAACGTTGCTTACACTGTTGTAACCGATAAAGGTTTGGCAGAAATCAGAGAACTCAAGAGCCTTACGACACTTGACCTGTCGAGCAGCAAAGTAACCAATGCTGGACTGAAAGAGCTCAAAGACTTTAAAAACCTGACAACTCTTGACCTGTCTTTCACATCAATAACGGATGAGGGGCTGAAAGAACTCAAAGAATTGAAAAGCCTCAGGACGCTAAACCTTTTTGATGTCGCCGTAACGGATGCTGGCATGATGGAGATCAAAGAATTAACCAATCTCACCACTCTCAACCTCAATGGATCAAAAGTTACGTCTGCTGGTCTTCGTGAACTCAAAGTGCTCAAATATTTAACTTCACTAAGCCTTTTTGGCACAGCAATTACAGACGAAGGAATGAAGGAACTCAAGGATTTCCCATCTTTGAGTACTATTCGTCTTGATTACACACAAATCACTGACTTGGGGTTGAATGAACTAATGGAATTAAAGAGCCTATCCGTGCTCAGTTTCGACAACACGAATGTGACACGCGAGGGAGTCAAGAAGCTAAAGTCGGCGTTGCCGCATTGCAGAATTAACAAATGATCCACACGGTGGAAAACGTCTATCTCAATGTAGCCTCTCCTCATGCCGTTATTGACACACCGACTTCTCCCGCTCGCACATCCCCGATTCGCCACGCTGTCACGCCGGTGTCGGCGAGAACCCGCTCGGCGACCTGCGGCCGGCAGACGATGACGAACCCGACCCCCATGTTGAAGACTCGGTCCATCTCGGCGTCGGCGATGGCGCCGAGCTTTTGCAGCCAAGCGAACAGCGGCGGCTTCGGCCACGCGGCGCGGCTGACAACGGCTTGACACCCCGGCGGCAGGATGCGCCCGAGGTTGTCCGGGATACCGCCGCCGGTGATGTTGGCCAAGCCGCTGATCGCGAACTCCGGCGTTTGCACCGCATCCAACAATTTGCGGATCGGCTTCGCGTACAGCATCGTCGGCGTGAGCAGCGCTTCGCCGACGGTGGTGCCGAGTTCCGGCACCGCATCGTTCACGGTCAGCCCCGCCGCTTCGACGACTTTACGAACCAAGCTGTACCCGTTGGAATGGAAGCCGCTGCTGGCGAGGCCGATCAAAACGTCGCCCGGTCGGATCGCGGAACCGTCGATCACTTCGTTGCGCTCGGCCATGCCGGCGGCGAACCCAGCCATGTCGAAGTCGCCTTCGCCGTAGAAATCGGGGAGGATCGCGGTCTCCCCCCCGACGAGCGAACAGCCCGCCTGCAAGCAGCCTTCGCTGATCCCGAGCACGAGTTGCCGGGACAATTCCGGGTCGTCCTTCGGCATGGCGATGTAGTCGAGGAACACGAGCGGGTCGCCGCCGGTGCAGATGAGGTCGTTCACCGACATCGCCACGAGGTCGATGCCGACGGTGTCGAACTTCCCCATCTGCGCGGCGATCTTCAGCTTGCTGCCGACCCCGTCGGTGCAGGTGACGAGCACGGGGCTGACATAGCGCCGAGCGGGGCTACCGAGGGCGTTCAGGTCGAACAGGCTGGCGAACCCGCCCGACCCTTTCCCCCCCTTCCGGGGCGGAAACGGCGACTTCAACACGCGGTGCGGATCCCACGTCCGCGCCAGCAGCGGTTG
>JANOSQ010000911.1:0-2075 GCA_031415915.1 Fimbriiglobus sp.
TGAAAGGTGCCGGAATCGGGGCGTAGCGCGGTCGCGGGACGACCGGCGCCGCGGCGGCGATCAGGTGGGGCTGCGACAAGGCTTCGGCGCGGACGATCGTTTCGAGCGCTTTCGAGCGGTAGACGCCCCAGAGCTGCGCCGCGACGAGGAAGATCGCATACGGGAGTTCGAAGTGGTCGAGCGAGAGGAACACGCCGCCCACGCAATAGATGGTGAGCGAGGCGATGATCGCCCCCGCGATCGAGCGGGCTTTGACGAGGCTGTCGGTCTTCGGCCAGTGCCGCGTCCGCCACCAGAATCGGAACGTCAGGAGGAAGACCGCGATCAGCAGCAAGAGGAACCAGCCGAGGCCGATCCAGCCCATGTCGGCGGCGATCTGGAAATACTGGCTGTGGATCACGCGGCCTTTCATGTCGGCCCCGTATTCGTGGGTGAATTCGCTCGAACAGCGCAGGCCGAAGCCGAGGAACGGTTTTTCGTTGGCCATGCGGATGGCGATCATCCACGTGGTCTTCCGCGAGTTCGCGCTGTCGTCCGCTTCGTGCTCCGAGATCGACAAGAACCGATTCTGGATCTCGGGCCCGGTGCTAACCGCGACGAAAATGATGCCGAGCACTCCGATGGCGAGGAGGGCTTTCTTCCGTTGGCTGAAGAAGAACAACACCGGCGCCGACACGAGCACCGACAGCATCGCCCCGCGGCTGTCCGAGAGGAGCACGGCGTGGGTGATCGCGGCGGCGCCGATGAGGTAGACCCAGCGGAACCGGTTGACCGTCGATTCCCACATGAAATAGCAGAGGGGGATCCCCATGGCGAGTTGCAAGCCGGCGCCGTTGTTGTCGGCACCGCCCCATTCCAGCCCGCGCCGGCCGTCTTTGAAGTAGTACGTGTTGATCTCGTAACCCATGAACGAGTCGGCGAGCGCGAGGGCCGCCACGAGAATCCAAAGCTGGCTGACCCGCTGCACGCTGAGGCACGCGATGAAAAAGACGATGAACATCTTCGAGTATTCGACGAAGTGGACGTGGGCCGCCTCGCGGTTCACGGCGAACCAGTAACTGCACGACACCCATAAGGCGAAGGCGAGAACCGCGTAATGGATGTAGTTCCACATCGGCCGTTTCGTGCCCACACTCGGCCCAGCGGCCGGCATCTTCAGCAATCCGAAGCGGAAAATGACGGTGGCGACGATGGCGCTCATCGCCACCATGTATGACCATCCGAATTCGAGCGTCGGCAGGTGGTACTTCCACGCGTGCTGCGGCCGCACCACGGAATAGACGTAGTAGATCATGATGCCGAAGAACGGCCCGCCGAGGAAGCTGCCGACAACGCCGACAATCGTCGTGATGATCATCAAGATGAGTTGCTTTTCCATCGCGATTCTCGGAGGTCAATTCGATGATCGCGCGGGCAACACGGCCGCGCGGGGTTTGATCGCGACCCGCGGCGATTGCGGCAACACCGACTCCCGCCGTGACCCGTTCGACACCCGGCGGGTGATTTCTGCCCCGACCCAGCCGCCGACGATGCCGAACAGCAGATCGGTCGGGCTGGGCGTCCGACCCGGGATCATCGCTTGGCCGAATTCCAAAATCGCGGCGACCCCACCCGAGAGTAGCACGGGAATCAGGACACTCGGGCGGGAGACCGTCGTTCGGCGCGCCCAGACCGCGAGGACACCGATGGGCACGAAGAGCGTAAACTTCGTGAGCACCTCGTTGAGCGCCCAAAGGTAGTTCTTCGCGGCTTGGTCGGCCATCGGCATCCATTCGAGGTCACAGAGCCGATCCGCCAGTCCGGCGGGGCGGAAATCGAACGGGTGCCAGTGGATTAAAGCGAGCGCCGCGAACCAGAGTATCCCGAGCACAAGCGACACCCGGAGTCGAACGTTGCGAACGCCGCGGTCGGCGAACGACAGCGCCGCGGCCCATCCCGCGCAGATTCCGAACGCGAGCAGCAGGACATCGGTCGTACTCGGGTGGCGCGAGACGGTCAGTTGCCCGAGTTCCGCCAGCGTGCTACCCAGCAGCGCGACCGCGAGTACCCTCGGAAATCCATCGATGAGGCGCCAC
>JANOSQ010000912.1:0-12510 GCA_031415915.1 Fimbriiglobus sp.
CTTGGCGCTCGGCGCCGCGGCCCTGCTCGCGTTGCTCGTCCAGTACTGGGGCACGCGGCCGGAGTACGCCGACCGCTTCTTGATTCTGATCGGAGCCGGGTGGGCAGCGTGGAGAACGCGCAGAACCCTCGCTTTGGGCCGACCTCAGCTCTGGCTCGCGGTTCCTCTCGCACTCCTCGCGGGATTGCTCCTCCCCGTCGCGGCATTCCTGCACACGCGAGCCTCGGGCGGGCGCACGGTGCTGCTCTGGCTCGACGCGATCGCTTTGGCGGTCGGCGCCACCAGCCTCCTGCTCGCGGGCGGCGGCTGGCCGCGATTGCGCCACTTCGCTTTCTCGCTCGTCTTCCCATTCTTCGCTTTGCCGCTGCCGTCGCGGGTGCTCGGGCCGTTGCAACAGCATCTGCAAGAACTCACCACGACCCTCGCCGCGGCGGTGCTGCCGTGGGTCGGTCTGCCCGTCGAACGTACCGGCTTCGTGCTGAAACTCGCGGGCGGCGATCTCGGCGTCGCCGAAACTTGCAGCGGGGTTCAATCGCTGACGGCGCTCACCGCGCTCGCCGCTTTCGTAGCGTACTGGAAGGGCTTCGGACCGATCCGGGGGATCGCCCTCACCGCGCTGGCGGTGCCCGTGGTCGTGGTTGTGAATGCGATCCGCGTGGTGCTCAGCGGGTTGATCCAAGAGCACGCCGGCCGCGACTACATCCGCGGTGATTGGCACGACGCGTTGGGGTTCGCGCTCGTGTTCGTGGGGCTGGGGGCGATCCTGGGAATCTCCAGAGTCCTTCGTCATTCGTCATTCGTCATTCGGCCTCCGGAGCACCCGGTCGCGAGTCCCGTGCCGCGTTGGGCTGCGTCGGTCATTTCGACATTGTTGATTGCGGGGGTCGTCGGCGGGGTACTCGCTTATTCCCTCGGTTCCTCCCGCGAGGAAGCCGTCGCCCAAAGTGCCCCGCTCGATCAACTGCCACTCGCGTTCGGGGGCTGGCGCGGGGAAGACCGCCCCGTTCCCGAAGAGGTCTCGGCGCTCTTGGGTCAAGATCGCATCCTCCACCGGCAGTACGAGAACAACCTCGGGCAGAGGGTCTCCGTCTGGGCGATCTATTGGTCGTCGGCCAAGCTCGTGAAGGGCTACCACCACCCCGACATTTGTTTGGGGAACAAGGGCTACCGCGTGACCGGTCGGCGAATCGAAGTGATCCGCCCGGCGGGTTCCGGCCCGATCCCGGCGACGGCGCGCGAACTCGCCCGCGGCGAGCGGGAGTCCCAGTTCGTGCTCTACTGGACGCAAGAAGGCAACCGGATTTGGAACGAAGCCGACGAACTCGCGGCCCAGAAAGAAACCGGATTCCTCACGCAGCCCGATTGGCTCGATGACGCCTTGGCGGGTCGCAGCGCCCAACCGGTCGGCCGGCTCGTCGTCCTCCTCGGCACCGACGGCACCTCGCCGTTGACCCAAACTGAGATGCTCCGCTTCGGCCGCGACCTCGCCGGGGAACTCCATGTGCTCTGCCCCTGGGCGAAGCCCGCGGAGTGAAGAGGGCACCTTCACCGCGTGCGCCTTACGGATTTTGGAGGTATTCCTCCGAGCGGTGGGCGTCAGCCCTCCGAGGATTTAAATCGCATTGAGATTTGCTCACTCGGAGGGCTGACGCCCACCGCTCGGAGGAATACCTCCAAAATCCGTAAGGCGCACCCCTTTCCACAATTCCCCTTGGCGCCGCTTTCCCCCTCGGCTATGGCCCGTCGCAAAGCCGGGGTAGTGGGGGGACGTTCCCCCGGCCCACCATCAGGGGAGGTAGGATTCGATGCGACCGTTCACCCGTACCGTTGCCGCACTGTTTCTCGGCTCGGCCATCGCCGGGCTGGTGATCGCCCAAGCCCCGGTGACACCGCCCGTGGTGCCCCCGGCCGTCGTTCCGCCCGCCGTGGTGCCGCCGGCCGCACCGAAGCCCGAGTTCAAACCGGTCGGCACCGCCGTGAAAGTGAACGGCCAAGAGATCCCGGAGATGGGCGTGTGGCGCGCCCTGCGCCAGTTCCCGGCCGAGGAGCGCGAGATCGCCCGTAAGGAGATCATCAACCACCTCACCGAGAACGCCCTGATCGACCAGTACCTGACGGCGCTGAAGATCACCGCGGAACCGGCGGAAGTGGACAAGCTCATCAACGAGCTGAAAGACGAACTCAAGAAGTCGATGAAGGACTACGTCAAAGAACTCGAAGCGATGCTGCTGAACGAAGCCGAATTCCGCATGGAAGTGACCGCCCAGATGAAGTGGGACAAGTTCCTCAAGACCCAAGGAACCGACGACGCCCTCAAAAAGATGTTCGAAGCCGCCCCGAACATGTTCGACGGTTCGATGGTGCGCGCCCGGCACATCTTGCTGACGCCCGGCGAAGACAAAACCAAGCAGACCGAAGCGGCGACGAAGCTGCGCGGCGTCAAAGCGGCCGTCGATCAAGAAGCGGCCAAGGCCGCGGCCGCGCTGCCCGGCACCGCCAGCGCTTTGGAGAAAGACCAAGCCAAAGCCAAGCGGGCCGAGGAAGTCTTCGCCGCGTTCGCCAAGCAAGACAGCACCTGCCCGTCCAAGAAAGACGGCGGCGACCTCAACTTCTTCCCGCGCGTCGGGGCGATGGTCGAGCCATTCGCCAAGGCCGCGTTCGACCTCAGAGTCGGCGATTTGACGGACGTCATCGCCACCGAGTTCGGCTACCACTTGATCCTCTGCACGGCGAAGAACCCCGGCAAGACGCCGACCTTCGACCAAGCCAAGGAAGCGGTGCGGGCCGTCTACGCCATGCGGCTGCGGGATGCAGTCGTCGGCCAGATGAAGCCGAAGGCCAAGATCGAATCGATGCCGGCACCGACGTACCCGAAGTAACGCGGATGCGGAATAAGGAAGCGGCCTGGGTTTTCCCCGGCCGCTTTTTTTCGTACTCGGATGTTAGAATTGGAAGGATACCCAGAGAAATGTCCCGAATCCCGCCCGGTTCTACCCCGCTGCTGGCCTGTGGATAGAATTGTCGATTCGCAAGCGGAGGCGACTGACATGCTCCAATACAAGGCCGGCTACAAATTCGTCGGAGGGGGCGTGCACGCGCAAGTGCTCGATTTCCCGTCGGCGATCACCTGCGGCGCCGATTTGACCGAAGCGCGGCACCTCCTCGGCGTCGCGTTGATCGACATGGCTGAGACCTGTCTGGAACTGGGCCAAATTTGGCCCTTGCCCAACCCCAAAGTCAGCGACGCCGAAATGGATATCGAAGAGCCGATCTATCTGCACTTGTCCGCGAGCACCCAGATGAACGAAACGCCCGCCGGAGTTTTGGCGCCGTGAAACGCCAAGATCTGATTCGACATCTCCTCGCGAATGGTTGCTATCTGTTGCGCGAAGGCCGGGGCCATTCCGTTTGGTGCAACGCCATCAATGGTCAGCAAAGCTCCGTGCCGCGCCATCGCGAAATCAACGACTACACGGCCCGTGGAATCTGCCGGCAACTCGGTATCGCGGAACTCTAATCCGAGGTCACAAATTGACCAAAAGGCACCATGCGTGCGCTCCGTTTGAACACCGATTCCCCCGATCTCCCTCGATTCTCAGCCATTCCCGCTTGGCACCCCCTTTGCGATGGCGGATTTCGGTTTCACACACCGGGTGCGTCAACATGAATCGCAAGCGGTCCGCTTTCACGCTCATCGAATTGCTCGTCGTCATCGCCATCATCGCCATCCTCATCGGCCTGCTGTTGCCGGCGGTGCAGAAGGTGCGCTCGGCCGCGGCGCGGATGAGCTGCCAGAACAACATGAAACAGGTCGCGCTGTCGATCCACAGCTACGAGAGCGCGCACGGCAAGTTGCCGCACTCGAAACGCGGCACCCTCCCCCAGCGCAGTTGGGCGCCCGATGTGTTGCCCTTCCTCGAGCAGGGGAACATGGTCAGCGACATGAATTTCAACCTCAACGAGAATTGGTGGCGCTCGACGACCTACGCCGGCGTGCCGATCCCGAACTCGGCGACGGTGCAGAAGCACCTGAAGGTGTTCAACTGCCCGAGCACGCCCGATCAGAATCGGATGCAGAACAAACTGGAGCCCGCGCCGGAGCAGAACAAGATCGGCGCCTGCGGCGACTACTTTATCGTGGAAGGCGTGAACGCCGCGATCAACGCCGATCTCGGGGTCGCGATGTATCCCTCCAGCCTGAAAGGGATGATGTCCGCCTTCCCCGAATCGACGACAATCGTGGGCGCGACCGACGGCAGTTCGAATACGATCTTGCTCGGGGAGTGCGCCGGCCGCGAGGACGTCTGGCGTGGGCGGGTGAAAACCCCCGCCCAAACTAACGGCTCTTTGCCCAATGCCGCTCGTGCCCGTGGCGGTGCGTGGGCGACCAACGACAACCCTTACGCCATCGGAGGCCGCGTCCAGGTGTTCCCGAGCGGAACGATCCCGGCGACGGTTCCCATGCGTATCAACGCCAGCAACGAGCACGGCTTCAATTTCTACAGCTTCCACGACGGCGGGGCGAACTTCGCCTTCGGCGATGGCTCGGTTCGCTTCTTGAGCGAATCGACCCCGCTGTTGAACTTGGCCGCGATGGCGACCCGCGATGGTGGCGAAATCGTGGGGAATTGAGAAGTGAAGTCGGGCGGTAAACGGAACAGGCGGGTCATGTGACCCCGCCTGTTTTCTTGCGCATTACGAGCCGGATGCGTGAGCGACGGACAGCACCGCGGGGAATTCAGCTTTGCGAACTGCGATTGATCCGTCGCTCACGCATCCGGCTCGTAATGCGCAAAAGTGGTTTCCGAGCCGCCGACATGTCGGCCGATCAGATCGGGTAGTACTTCGGCACGTTGAGGTTGTAGAAGTCCCGTTCCAAGTATTCGAGCGCCAGCGCGAAGTTCAGGATCGCGAGGTCGTTGGCGCGAGACCGGGTCGCCGAGAAGGTGAGCGGCGGGCCGCCGTTCAACCCCGCGACGAACGGCGTGGCCGCATCGACCACTTCTTGGATGGTCAGCGGCCGTTCGAACACTTGCTCCACGCCGAAGATGTTGGTGGTGTGGAAGGTGTTGAACAGCACGTTCAGGTAGCCGGCGTGCCGGGCTTCGATGGTCGCGATCGAACCGGCCGCGGCCAACAACTTGGGCGGCACGCCGCGGCCCAGCCCGACCTTCAAGAATCTGCTCCAGCCCAACCTCGTGGCGTTCGGCACGGTGTCGCAAGCCTTGGAAAACACCGGCGTCGGTGCCTACTTGGGCGCGGCCCCCGTGATCCTGCAACCTGCGGTGGTGATGAGCGTGCGGATCACCGTCACGTGCTCGATTTCGTGCGATTGGATCGACTGGAACAAGAAAGCGTTCCAATTCGGGTAGAGGTTGGGCAGCGTGTCGGCATTGGCCGCGACCGCCCGGTTCGGGAGCAGCGCCGCACCGGTGGCGACCGCGGCGGCGGCGAGGCCACCCCGCACGAACGACCGGCGATCTTGACCGCCGCCGATTTGCAAACTCTCAGTCATGTTGAACTCCGAAAACGGGTGAAGAATGAAACGGAAGAAAAGCGGGGGCCGACGGCCCCCGTGGGTCAACCGACGTAGATGCCGCCGGTGAAGGTCGAATCGGAGGCGAAGAAGCTGGCGAGTTCTCTCCGCGGCCCCGTGATCAGGGATCGGCCGTCGAAGTACTTGACGTGGGCCGTGCCGCCCGGACCGGCGCCGACGATCACGTCGTCGAACCCGTCGCGGTTCACATCGCGGGCGGTCGTGTTCACGCCGCCGTTGAAGCCCGCGTCGAAGGCGAAGTAACTCGCCAGTTCGGTGCGGGAGGCAATGGTGCGGCCGTCGAACACCTTCACGTGCGAGGTGGTTCCGACGCCCGAGCCGACGATCACGTCCGCGCGGCCGTCGCCGTTGACATCGCCGGCGCCGACGCTGACCCCGCCGATGAACCCGGCGTCGAAGGCGAAGAAGCTGGCGATTTCGACGGTGCTCCCCGTGATCAGGGATCGGCCGTCGAACACTTTCACGTGTGGGCCGGCACCCGCCCCGGCGCCGACGATGATGTCGTCGAACCCGTCGCCGTTGACGTCGCCCGAGGCGACCGAGAGACCGCTGACGAACCCGGCGTCGAACGCGTTGAAGCTCGCGATTTGCGTTTGGTTCGCGGCCGTCAACGTTCGACCGTCGAAGACTTGGATGCGCGGCCCGGCCCCCGGCCCGGCGCCGACGATGACGTCTTCGAAGCCGTCGCCGTTCACATCGCCCACGGCGACCCGGGCTTCCCCGGAGAACGTGCCTTCGAAAGCGCGGAAGGAGAAGAGCGCCGCCCCGCCGTTGGAATCGTAAACCGTGACCCGCGCATTCTGCGTCGAGCCGACGGCGAAGAAGCTCGTCGGGACGACCGACACGGCCGGGATGGTAACCGTCGCGGAAGTCGTCGCGCCGAGGCTGGCGCCGCCGGTGGCGTTGTTGAGGTTGAGGGTGAACGTTTTCGCGGGGGCGTTGGCCGGCGTCCCGGACGGGAGTTGCAGGAAGATCGTGCGCGACAATTGGCCGTTGGCGAAGCTGAGCGTGCCGTTGGTCGGCAGGTAATCGACGCCGGCGACCGCGGTGCCGTTGGCCGTGGCGAAATCGGCCGTCACCGGGCCGGTGGAGCCGCCGCTGCGCGTCACCGTGATGGCGACAGGCCCGCGGTTGGCCGGGAAGGTCGCGGCGGATGTGGAAAGCGACAGCGTTCCCGCGCCGGTGGCGGGCGGAGCGATGGTGAGGCCGGTCAAGCTGAAGCCGCCGCCGACGGTGCCGAGGCTGGTCGTCGTGCCGGTGCTGAGCGCGATGCTGTAGATGGCGCTCCCGTTGGACGCGAAGGCGCTGTCCGTGAGGGCTTGGATGTCGAGCGTGGCGTTGGCGCCGAAATTCACGGGGGCGAAGCCCGGGTCGCGGAGTTCGGCCAAGGCGACGGCAGCGCCGGTGTTCGGGCTGGGGGGGCCGTCGGCCCCGCCGATGCGAACGAGGATGTCGAGCGTCGTGTCGATGGCGTACAGGGTCGTGGCCGTCGCGGGGATCGCACCCGAGGTGTTGGTGTACCCGACCGCGGCCCGCTCGGATTCGTCGCGCGCGAGTTCCAACCCGAGATACGCGAGCTTCACCTCGAAGTGAATCGCGGCCATGCGGTTCGAGGTCAGGTTCATCTCGGTTTCTTTCCGCCAGTCGGCCTCGGCCGCGGCGAGATCGACCAACGGATAGGTCGCCGACTTGTGGTAGCCCGCGCGGATGACCTGCCCGATGCGGTCTTCCATCGGCGCCCGCAGATCCTTCAACTCGAGTTCGTCGAGGCACGACCCGAACGGGCGGATCGGTAGCCCCGAGCCGCTGGCCTGATTTTCCAGCAGTTTCTTCAAGGGTTCCTGCTTCGGCAGCCAGACGAACATCGCCGACCGGCGCGAGCCGTCCTTCTGCCTTAGCACACCGTGGGCTTGCTCGAACTGGCGGTGGAAGTTCACGGCGGTGGAGTAGCTCTCCTGATCGCGCTCGTGGCAGAAGATGATCGCGGGCTTCACCGCCTTCGCGTTCGGGTGGTTCGGGTCGTCGTCGCGCACGACCGCCGCCATCGCGTTCAAAAAGCCCCGGTCGGCCACCGACTCCGGATAGGGCGCGAAGATCGCATTGCACGCGTATTCGATGGCGGCAGGGTTCTCGACGCGGTACGCAGGAGCGGGCCGGTGATCGCGGTTGCCCCAATCGTCGGCGTTCGGATCGAACCGGATCGGCGCCGCATTGCGCTTCAACCAAGACCAAAGCCGGCGGGTCGTGTACGGCGCATCCATCTCCGGTATGCTCGCGCGGGGGAAATCGGAGCCCATCCTACGGCGACCCGGGATGCCCGGGTCGGTCCGCGACCGCGAGGCAAACCGAGGATGCGGTGCTCGGTTCGCGTCGGAAACTCAATGCCCGCCTTTCGCCGTCCCCCGCAGCGCGCGGACGCACTCCGGGAACAAGACTTCTTGCCGGAAGCCTCCCTTCTCATCGAAGGGGAGTTCCCGCGCATCTCCCTGTACTTCCAGCCCCGCGCGGCCCTTCGCTTCCTCGATGAGCGGGGCGCTCACCCACATCTCGGCGACCTCCAGCGTGTTGGGGATCACCGCCATGCGGATCTTGTCGAAGATCGGATTCCAGCAAGTGTCGACGCAGCCTTCGATGCATTCGCGGTCGGTGCCGAAGCTGAACGGAAGTTTGCTCCGCCAGAGGAAACGGGCCGTGAGGTTGTTCATTTCGAACGGCCGGCTCCAGATGGCTTTGAGCGCCCGCGTCGTCGTCAGGTCGGCGATGCCGATGCCGGTGCCGTTGCCGTCGCTGTCCGGGGAAATGTCGAGGCAGCCGATGCGCGTGATCTGCGGCTTGTTCGTTTCGAGGTGCGGGTGACCCTCGATGAGCAATCGGCCGACGACATTCGGATCGATGCCGGCCCCGCTGTAGTTCTTGCCGCATTCGCCGATAACGAGCACGTCGAGTTGGTCGAAGGGGATCCGCCCGAGTAGGCCGAAGGCTTCCTTCAGCAGCTCGGGTTCGCGCGTGAAGAGGTCGTCGCGGTCGACGACTTCGAGCCGGGCCGTTTGCTCCTTCGCATTCTCCAAGATCGCCAAGCCGCCGAGGAACTTGGTCTTCTCGACCAGCACCTTCGCCGTTTCGGGCATCATGTCGCGCAGACCCCGGATGCCCCAGCGGTGGTGTTGGTCGGCCCCGTGCCGCTTCCCCAAACCGATGACGAGCATCTTGAGGATGCCGCTCTCGAAGTCGCCGCGGAAGTCGGTGTGCGGTTTGATGCGCGCGACCGTGACCAACCCATCCGCGGCGAGTGCGTTCTTGTCGTGCCAGACCGGTTCGCCCCAACTGTTCGTGCCGACCTGCACGGCGTCCATCTCGGTCTTCACCGGTACGCCCACGTGGGCTTCGTCGATGTCGGTGTGGGCCAGCAAGTTCCGTTGGCCCTCGGGCGTGGCACCGCCGTGGGACCCCATCGCGGCGACGACGAACGGCTTCGCCCCGAGGTCGAGCAATGCGTCGACGGTCGCCTTGGCCAGCAGTCCGTGGTTCTTGATCCCCCGGCTGCCGCAACCGACGGCGATGCTCATGCCGGGCTTGATCCGCGCGGCGAGTTTCGATTCTTTCCACGCCCGCCGGCAGTCCGCGTAGACATCGGCGACGAATGGCTGCGGGGTGGTCTGGCGGATCAACTGAACCTTGGGAATCTTCATGGCGAACTCGGTTGATGAATCGAACGACGCTGTTTTATCGCGGCGCGGCCATATGACCGGCGAGTTTCCGCGTGAACGCCTCGGCCCCGCCTTGGGTCAGGTGATAGCCGTCGGGCAAATCGGCATCGGCCGCCCACGTCCCGCCGTCGATGAACGGGACGCCCGTTTCCGCGAGCAACCGCACCCGGTACTCATTCGCTAGTCGAATCGACTCGGTCGTTATCAGCGTGCGGAACCGGATGGATTCCGGCAGGGCCACAAGCATCGCGGCGATGCCGAGTTCCCGGCAGCGCGCCAAGCACCTCCGCAAGGCCCGGTCGGGGAGTTCCGCGACGTGGAAGCCTTGGAACAGCGGCGCGTAGAACCCGGCGACGTGCGGCCAGCCCCGTTCGATTTGCTCCGGCGTCGCCGATTTCCGGCCGGGCAGCCAACCCCACTCGTCGAGCGGCGCCCATGAAGCATCGGTGCGTTCGAGGCGCGGCATCGCCTGCGGCCAGTATTGATCGAGGAACGCCCGCCGGTGATACCACGCGGGGAGTGCCCGGCCGCGCAGCATCTTCGTCCGCGTCGTCTCGGGGGCGAGGAAATACTCGGCGATGATCGGCCCGTCGCTCGCCCGCAGCCGTTCGGGGTTCAACCGCAGATCCTCCCGGTACGGGCCATCGCCGCGCAGCAGCGGGGGCCAGAACTCGAGCAGGATCGCATCGGGTCGCACGCCGTCGGCGAGGAGTCGTTCGAGCGTGATCAATTGCAGGATCGGCCCGGCTCCGCTCATGGACATGTTGAACAAGAGGGGCGAAGCGGTTGGCTCCGCGAGCGACGCTTCGTAGACATCGGGGCGGATGCCCATGGCGGTGCGGGAACTGCCGAGGATGACGGTGAGCTTGCGATCCGGGTGCTGGCGTTGCTTCGCCCGGAGCGACTTCAACCGCAGGCCGTACTCGGGATCGCGGAGGTGTTCAGGGCCTTCTTCGACGAGCAGGGCTAATCCGCCGTTGGCGGCGAGGAGCAAGGTGAGGAAGCTGAGCAACACCCGGAAACTGCGCCGGCGTTTGCGGAGGGTCATCTCGGATTCCCCGCGAACTGCGGCCGAATCGCGACGTCGGTCAGCCGTCGGGTGAACGTCTCGGCGCCGACGCGGAACGGATGGTGGCCGTCGTAGAAGTCGTCTTCCACCAACCAGTGCCGCGCGTCGATCACGCGAGAATGCCCGGCGAGGGCATCGAACGCGGCCACGATGCGATCCGATAATCCCGCGGGATAAAGTTTTTGAAACGATGGCGCCTCGGGCATCACCACGACCCGAGCCGGGATACCGCGCTCCCGGCAGAGTTCCAGTAGTTCCGCGAGCGCGAGCATCGGCCGACCCTCCGGTGTCAGCGCGTTCAGCGTGTTCCGGTATTCCGACTCGGCCTTGGCCGTGCGTTCGCGGCGTTCCTCGGCCGAAACGGTTTGCCCCGGCGGAGTCGCCCAACCGTGCGCATCGGTGTTGCGGCTCCAATCGCCGCGCAGGTTCCACGGGATCCAACTCGGCAGGAGCCGACCGAGGAGCTGGAATCGCAGGGCGGACGCCGGGGTGTAGACCGACCCGCGCCAAGCGTCGCGCACCCGATCTTCGGGGAAGCCGAAGCGCGTCACGAGATCCACTTCTTCCGACGAGAGCCGTTCGCCCGTGAAGAACAGTTGCTCGCCGGGGCCGTCGGGGCCATCCGCGAGGGCCGGCGGCAGGACTTCGATCAGCAGCAGATCGGGCACGATGCCCCCCTTCAACAAGCGCCGCAGATACACGAGGTGCGTGATCGGCCCGCTCGCCGGGGTGCCGAAGTTGAAGGCCCGCACGTCGGGAATCTCCGCTTCCACCTGCGCCGCTTGGAAGCCGAGCAGCGTCCGCGAACTCCCGAGCATCAGCACGAGCGGTCGGCCGTCGGTGCGGGCTTTGAGTTTGTCGAGCTTGTCGCCATAGGTCGGGTCTTTGCGTTTGGGGTTTTGCTCCGCGTACTGGCCGAATCCGAGCTGGATGGCGAAGAGAACGCAGACACCGAGGAGTACGGAACGCGCCGGGGGCGTTCGCTTCGAAGAGACCTCACCCCCCGCCCCCCTCCCCGAAACGGAGAGGGGGGGCAAGACGGAGCATATCCGGTTCCCCCTCTCCATTTCGGAGAGGGGGCCGGGGGGTGAGGTCTGCGTGAGCAGTGCGAGGTTCGCCATTGGCCTCTCGCTCAAAAGGTGAAGTAGATGAACGTCTTCCCCGTCGGCGGCGCCAGTAACATGGCGAGCGTCAAGCAGGTCGCGTAGCCCAGCCCTTGGCCGACGGAGGGCATCCGCACCCAGATCTTCTGCCAGAGGCCGCGATCCACGAGGATGTGGCAAGCGAGCACGAACAGCACCGTGTACCAAAGGCTGCGGTTATTCAAGTCGAGCGGTTTGCCGGGGCCGTAGACGAACATCCGCTCCAATACATTCCACGCGCCGGCGACATCGGGGCGGAAGAAGATCCATGCGAAGCTCACGCTGGTGAACGTCATGGCGATCCGCAGGATGGTCCCCGGCGCCGATTCCAGAACCGCGTTCAATCCCGGCTTGTCCGCGGACCACGCCCGGAACTGCCGGTGGCCGATGAGCAGCGCGCCGTGGATGACGCCCCAGAGCACGTAGCTCCAACTCGCCCCGTGCCAGAGGCCGCCGAGGGCCATCGTGAGCATCAGGTTCCGGTTCGTCGCCCAGCCGCCGCCGCGGTTCCCGCCCAGTGGGATGTACACGTAGTCGCGCAGCCACGTACTCAGGCTGATGTGCCAGCGCTTCCAGAACTCCGAGACGTTCGGCGCGAAGTAGGGCATGTCGAAGTTCTTGTTCAGTTTGTACCCGAACAAGTGGGCCAGCCCGATGGCCATGTCCGTGTAGCCGGAGAAGTCGGCGTAAATGCGCAGCGCGTAGGCCAGCACCGCGAGCCACACGGACGAGGTGCTGTAGTCGCCGGGATTTTGCAGCGGCCCATCGCTGAACGCGGCCATGCGGTCGGCGATGGCCAGTTTCTTGAAGACGCCCATCAAGAAGAACTGCACGCCGACCTGCACGCGCACCCAATTCCACCTTTTGATGCGCCGGGTTTGCTTGAGGAAGTCACCGGCGCGGACGATCGGCCCCGCGACCAAGTGCGGGAAGAACAGGATGAAGAGCAGGAAGTGCGGCAGGCTCCGCTCGGCCGGGATTTTCTTGCGGTAGACATCGACCGCGTAGCTGATGGCTTCGAAGGTGTAGAACGAA
>JANOSQ010000913.1:0-3082 GCA_031415915.1 Fimbriiglobus sp.
GTTCAAATTATTATTGGGTGCTCGGCTTGACGTCGGTCGGCATCGCCCTGAGTGTCCTCGGTCGTCGCTTTTCAAGGCCACGCTCGCCCAATTGACTGGAAAACTCAGCTTCGGCTCCCCGGCAAGTGTCCGTGAGAAAAACTGTCCGAATTCCGCGAATTTTCACAACTTTGCCGAACCCGCCCGCCCAAACTGCCGGGATCATCCAAATTGACACGATTTGCAGCGGTTGCGGAGTGATTGTTGCCTCTTGGAAACATCCGCCGGGGACTCGACTTAAGTCGGCGTCGTGCCGGCGAGGGGCGGGGACTTGACTCGGGAAAACCCCCATCCTTAGAGTGGGAGCGTGCGAGAAAATGCCGGTTTCACCTTGCGACCCGCGATTCTCGGACGCTTCCAAGGCTCGACCACCATGCTGGTTTTGTCCCGCAAGAACAACGAGTCGATCGTCATCAACGACGACATCGTCATCACCATCGTGGAAATCCGCGGGGACAAAGTCCGCCTCGGGATCGTCGCCCCGAAGGATGTGCCCGTCCACCGGCAAGAAGTGTACGAGGCGATCCACGGGGTGAAGGTGCAATCGGCCGTGTCCGCGAGCGGCGCGGCGGGGTGAGCGTCGGATTTGGGCCACCGACGTTCGACCCGTATTCGTCCGTAGCAATTCCCTCTCACAACCCAATTCAAACTTCGCTACCGCGTCTGCGACGGCCCCTCCAACTTCGCGAAGGTTGCATCGTGCGTGCCGACCGTCACTGACGCGTCCCGCTCGTATTGCGCGAGGTGTGTTTTCCCGAGCCAGCTGAGTTGGCATGGGAACTGCACCGCAGCCTTCCGCGTTTCTCTCTCTCACCCGGAGGTGCCATCATGGTGGCCAACAAAGTCTGCACGACCACGGTCGGCATTTTCGCGACCCGCGAGACCGCGAACCGCGCGATTTCCGAATTGCGGAGTTCGGGCTACAGCGACGACCACATCGGGCTTGTCGCCCGGGATACGTCATCGGGCAAAACCGTCCGGATCGACGGCGCCGGCGACGAAGTCGAAGCCAACGTCGCCGAAGGGGCCGCGATCGGCGCCGTCGCCGGGGCGGCGACCGGCGCCGCCATCGGCGCCGGTATCCTCATGGGGGTCATCCCCGTCATCGGGCCGGTGCTCGCCATCGGTACCCTCGGCACGATCCTGATCAACGCAGCGGGCGGGGCCGCGATCGCCACGGTCGCCGGGGCTTTGGTCGGTTGGGGCGTCTCGGAAGAAGACGCCACTTACTACGAGGGCGAAGTGAAGGCCGGCCGGTACTTGGTGACGGTCGATCGCGGAACCCGTGCGGAAGACGCGCCGAAGGCCATCCTCACGCGGCACGGGGGCTCCGACCGCGCGACGCCCGTCCGGATGTGATTCCCACCGAGGCAACGGTTCACGCGGCCGGGATCATCCCGGCCGTTTTCGTTACCATTGCTTCGCGGGCACTCGGCTGCGTAAAATAAACGCGTCGGCTCTCCACACTCCTGCACAGGTAGCACCCCATCGGCAAAACGTTTGAATCCGAGCGCGAGAATGCCTCCGTCGGTCAGGAACGGGCGATCCTCGTTTCCATCTCCCTCCCCGGCCGGCCGTGGCTTTCCGACGACCCCTGCGACGAAATCCGCGGCCTCGCCGAGTCGGCCGGGGCCGAGGTGGTCGCGGAACTCACGCAAAAGCGTCAAGAGATCCAGCTCGGCACCTACATCGGCTCCGGGAAACTCGCCGAGTTGAAAGAACTCGCGGACGCCAAGGAAGCCGACGTCATCATCTTCGACAACGACTTGTCACCGGGCCAAGCGCGGAACTTGGAACGGGCCATGGGCATCAAGGTGCTCGACCGCTCCGAGGTGATCCTGGACATCTTCGCCACGCGGGCGCGGACGCCGGAATCGCGGTTGCAGGTCGAACTCGCCCAGCTCGAATACAGCCTGCCCCGGCTCAAAAACATGTGGAGCCACTTGTCCCGGCAAGCCGGGGGTGCCGGCATCGGGATGCGCGGGCCGGGGGAAACGCAGCTCGAAGTCGACCGCCGCATCGCCGACACGCGCATCCGCGATTTGAAGCGCAAGATCGCCGAAGTCCAGGCCCGCAAGGGGCGCGAGGTGAAGAGCCGATCCGAAGAGTTCACCGTGAGTTTGGTCGGTTACACCAACGCCGGGAAGTCGCGGTTGATGAACCGGCTGACCGACGCGGGGGTCTACGTCGAGAACAAGCTCTTCAGCACGCTCGACACGCGGACGCGGCGCTGGTCCATCCCCGACTTCGGCCAGGTGCTGCTCAGCGACACCGTCGGTTTCATCCGCGACCTGCCCCACCACCTCGTGGCCAGCTTCAAGGCGACCCTCGAAGAAGCGCGCCAAGCCCGGCTGCTGCTGCACGTCGTCGATGCCAGCAACCCGTTGGCGGAGGAGCACATCAAAGCGGTGAACGGCGTGCTGAAGGAACTCGACTGCGCCGACAAGCCGACGATCCTCGTGCTGAACAAGGTGGATCGCATCACCGACATGACGCAGCTCGACATCCTGAAGGCCCAGCAGCCGAAGGCGGTGGTCATCAGCGGGGCGACCGGCGCCGGCGTCCGCGAACTGACGGACACCGTCGTCGCCCAGTTGTCGTCCCACTTCCTCGCGGCCGAGGTCACGGTGGACGCCGGCAACGGCAAGGTGCTGGCCTACCTCAACGCCCACGCCGAAATCTTCCGCCAAGAATTCCGCGACAGCACGGTGGTGATCCGCTGCTATCTGCCGAAGCATTTGCTCCACTACATCCAGCACCCGGATGTGACGGTGCGGATGCTGGACGCGGCGGAAACGCGGGCCAAGCCGGTGGCCGAGGCGGTCTTGTAACGGGCTTCCGCGCAAGGGGTCTGGCAAATCTTTCTAGCAGCCAACACATGCTGCATTGTCGGCCATAGGTGAGACCTCACCCCCCGGCCCCCACTACGAAGCCGAGAGGGGGAGGGAGAAAAACGGAGCTCGATTTAGTTACGAGTAAAGGTGTCAACCCCACACCCCGTCGGCGATGGGGCCGGGGGGTGAGGTCTGGGGCGCGAATTTAG
>JANOSQ010000914.1:0-4070 GCA_031415915.1 Fimbriiglobus sp.
CAACGGTAGACCCAACTGGCGACGGCGTAGACGAAGAAGAGCAGTTTGCGGCTCGGGGCCATGTACTGATCGGGCGGTTGCTCGACGCCCAAAGCGACCCGCAGAAACAGGCCGTTGAGGTACTTGTTGGCCCGGTCGCGCAGGTTCGGGATTTCGAGCCAGTCGGCGAGCATGTAGTAACCGTCGAAGCGCATGAGCGGGTTGGCGTTGAAGAGCACCGTGCTGACGCTGCAGAGCACCATGAGGCACATGGCGATGTTGTTCACCACCGGCAGGTGGGGCGTGTACCACCAGACGAACGTGCTGATCGAAGCGATCACGAGTTCGACGTAGATGCCCGCGAAGCTGATGATGATGCGCTTCCATTTGTCGGCGACGGTCCAGGCGTCGGTCACGTTGGCGTACAGCGCCGGCGACAGGCACATCAGCAAGATGCCCATCTCGTGGCACTCGCCTTTGAACGCCTTGCAACTCAGGCCGTGGCCGAACTCGTGGATGACCTTCACGATGCCCAGCGAGATCCACATGTAGAGCACGGTCTGGTAGGCGAAGAACTCTTGGTACTGCGGCATCTTGTCGTAGAAGGCTTGGAAGTGCAGGCCGACCTGCATCAGCGCCGCGAACATCAACAGGACGGTGAGCGCGAAACAGGCCGGGGTGAAGATCCACCAGAGGTACTGGTACATCCACGTCAGCAAGCGGTCCGGATCGAAGACCGGGATCTTGATGTACAGGATGTTCGTGAACGTCGCCAGCCGCTTCATGTTCCGCTGTTTGGCGCGGCGCTGGAACAGGTGGGAACCGGTGCCGGCGTGCTCGTGCTGCACCAGCCCGGCGGTGACCAGCTGCCGGGCGAAGGCTTCCAAGTCCTGGAATTCCAAGCGGTGGGGTTTGTATTCGTCCTCGAACTTCTTGCGGACATCCTCCATGGCGTGCGCGCCGTCGAACAAGCTGAAGACGAAATACTCCTGCTGGTTGAAGCGGTAATAGCGCAGGCAGACGGGGTCTTTGACGACGTGGAAGCGTTTGCCTTCGTAGCGCTGCTCGACGTGCTGGAGGTCCGGGCGCACCTTCAGCCGGACGAGCTTGCGCCGTTCCGCGGGCTTATTCGAGTGTTTGTCGTCCATCGTTCGATTTTCGGAGTGGGTGAATGATGGAGTGACGACGGACGGTTTTTGTTGGAGTTCAACCTTTAGGTTGTCTTCGTCGGGCCGAGTCCGCGCCGGCTGCGAATTGTCGTCGGGCCGCGCGGACTCGGCCCGACCTTCCAGTCACAACCGAACAACCTAAAGGTTGAACTCCAACGGAGAGAATCGGCTCATCTCATTTCGACTTGTACGGCGGCACCACCACCGCGGGCAGCGTCCGCAGGGCGGGCACGATGAACGTGGCCGGGATCACATCGCCGTCCGTCACCGGCTTCGCACCGACGCCGGGGACGTTCAATTTCGGCGGTGCCACGGGCGCCGGCAGCGGCTTGGCGGGCGCCGTCGGATCGATGATGATCGTGGCGATACCGCGGTCTTGGAGTTGATCCGCCGCGATCCCGCCGGGGTTGTTCACCTCGACGCGGATCTGCGACGACCGCGAATCGACTTCCGTGATCGCCACGATCGTCCCTTGCCATTCCAGGGCTTTGGCCACGCTCGCCATCGACCAGAAGTGAACCCCGCCGGCTTGGGTTCCCACGGCGATCCAATCGTGCGTGGCATCCGGGCTGAACGCGGCGCAGGTCACACCCGCGCGGCTCGGCGTCACGAGGCGCCGGCGTTCCGAACCGCGCCCCGCGGAGCCGGACTTCGGCAGTTCCCAGAGTTGCAGTTCGCCTTTGGTGTCCGAGTCGCCGGCGCCGGTGAGGGCGTATTTGTCGTCCGGGGAGAAGAGGGCCAACCCGGCGAAGCGCAAACCCCCGCCGCCGTTTTGCAGCGTCCCGAGCGTGCGTTTGTCCGAGAGTCCGACGATGTCGATGTGGCCGGCATCTTGGTCGAAGAGCATCCGGCTGCCATCGGCGGAAAGGCCGAGGACATCGACCGACCCGGAGCGGTGGTCGAGCAGGCCGTCTTGGGTCAACGCGGCCGCGTCGGCGCCCATCTGGTAGATGCGGGCGGTTTTATCGCGCGCCACCGTGACCAGCGTCGCCTGCGGGGTGATCCGCAGCGCGGTGATGTCGTCGAGGTGTTCGACGGGCAAGGCGTACTTCTTCTTCCGCGCGGCCACGTCCCACACGAACACTTCGCGACCCGCCGCCGTGGCGAGGAATTTGCCGTCCGGACTGAACGCCAACGCGTTCACCGAGGCCCCGTGGCTTTCTTCGAACTCCGCGAACACCGTGTCCGGAAGCGCATCCGGCTTGGCGAGATCCCAGAGGCGGACTTTGCCGTCGCTGCCACCGGTGGCGACGAGGTGCGTCGGCGCGGCCAGCGGGCCGGTGGCCGCGACGCACTTCACGCCGACTCCGGCCGGGTGCCGGAGGACGTGCTGCTTCTTGTCTTTGGTGGTGGCGTCCCACACGATGGCGGTGGAATCGAGGGCGCTCGACACGATCATCGGCCGGCCCTTGTGGGCGGTGAAGGCGATGCCGGTGACTTCTTGGCGGTGGCGGGCGGTGTACGGCTCGGGGCTGTACGGGCGGATCGGTTCGACGACGACGGGCATCCCGGGCCGCAACCGGTTGGCGACTTGCAAATCGAGCTTCGCTTCGACGCGGAATCGGCCGGTCGCTTGGACTTCCATGATCGGCTCGCCGGCTTTCACGAACTCGCCGGGGTTCTTGAGGAGCTTCAAGATGCGGCCGTCGACGGGGCTTTTGATCCCGTACTGCTGCAGGCGGCTGGTGGCGATGTCCACCTCGCCGGCGATCTTCGCCCGTTCTTTCAAGGATGTCGCCAAGCTCTCTTTGGCACGGGCCAGCGCGGCGAGGGTGTTGGCGTATTCCACCGGCGAGATCGACTTGTTCTCGAAGAGCGGCTTTTGCAGATCGGTGACTTGCTGCGCGGCTTTCACGACCTCCTTCGATTCCAAGATCGCGTCGTCGAATGCTTTGAGCGACTGGACGTTCGCGTTGCGCTGGATCAAAATCTGGCTCTCGTCGATGCGCACGAGCAGTTGACCGGTCGTGATCGGGCTGGTGTCTTGCAGTTTGTAGAAGAGGAGCGTCTGATCGCGCGGGTGGCGGATGATCCGGCTGTCGGCGGGGTCGAACTTGGCGTCCATCGGCAGCGGGGTGCCGATGATTTCGACGCGGCCGTCCACTTCCGAGGGCACTTGGATCTTTTGATCGAACTGGATGACGGCTTGGGAGGCGATGATCGGCTCCGCGCCGGTGGCGCGGTCATCCGATTTGGGCATCGGCAATTTGGGGAACAAGTCGGCCCCGATGTCGACCTTCGCGGCCGGTTCGACTTTGGTGGACTTGGCGGTGCGGTCGCGGTTGCCGCAGGCGGGGACGGAGATGGCGAGTGTGCCCAGCAATACGGCCGGCACGAAGCGACGAAGACGGAGCATGGAACGATCCTCGGATTGAGGGGTAGCCCGCAAGCGGGCGGTGCGTAGTGGGTTGGCCGCCCAGTGGGTTCGGCCGGGGTTGGTTGCAGGCCATCCATGGACAGTTGCTCAGACGAGTCCTTCGTCATTTGTCCTTCGTCATTCGGGCTCCGCCCGTTCGACCGTGAAATCCCTGGTATCACTCGCTCGAAGTCATGCGGAGCCCGAATGACGAAGAACGAATGACGAATAACTCTAAAAGAAGAAAATCACCTTCTCGTAGAACCACTCCCAGACGCCGTGGAAGAGGGAGTAACCGAGGGCGCGGTTACCGCAGCGGATCTTCACGTGCAGTTCCTGCCCCGCGACGAAGAGAACCGCCCGCTCTTGTTCGGAGAGGCCCTCCAAGTCGATGCGGATATAGGCCTGCACGACCGGGGAGGATTCGTTGTGGTCGTCCTTGTTCGGAATCGCTTCCAGCGACACGTCCGATTCGTACAGTTTGCCCGAGTAGTTGGTGTCCGGGCTACCGGCGAAGAGCACATCGACGGGGAGGTACTTCCGGGGCGCGCTTTGCGCGTTCGGCG
>JANOSQ010000915.1:0-3059 GCA_031415915.1 Fimbriiglobus sp.
GTTCCGTCCGCGCTGCGATCCCGTTGGGACGGCTGTGCCTTTTGCCGACTCCTCCGTCGGGTGCCGCTTTTTTCATCGGTCGGGAAAGACCTCAACTCTCACCCGGATCGCATCGCGGTTCCCGCCGGAGGTACGCGCCGAGCCTCAGTGCAGGGGCGCATCGCAAAACCGATCCCGCACCGCGCGGATCCGCCCCGGATCGCGATTGACGCAAAGTATTTTGTGCGTACTACTTGCGCGAATCGATTCGATCGCCACCTACACAGTTCCTGGGGCGGCGTCTGCACCCGCCCTACGACCCGGCCCCGCGGTCCTTGCGGGCACCGACGACCACCATCCCGAGGCCGATGAGGCCGCACAGGACGGCGTGGACCATGTACATGAGGCGGGTGCCGGCGTCGGTCGCCCGCAGGCTCTCGCCGAACGCGACGTTGACCGCCGGCGGGACGAGCATCAACACCGACCCCGCGACGATCAACGCGACCCCAATGGCATTACGCATTCCGAACCTCCTCGGCCGCCGAACTTGTAATTGGATCGCGCTTGCGCGATCCATCACACTTTTCGTTTCGATGGGAACGTCCCACCGAAGTCTATTTGCACGATACCGTTCCGATTCCTCAGTGCACTCGACCCGCGCGATGCACCGTCCGGATGTCGTAGCCCGCTTCCAGAAGGTGCGTCGCAGGCGATGCCGGGAGTCCACGGACGGATGGGGCTCCCGGCGGCGAAACGAAGGGCAAGGTCGGCCGCAACTCAAGAAGAAGTTCCTGGGGCGGCGATTGGAACCGAATTGTCCGCCGCGAGTTTCGCCCGGAGCCACCGCGAAGCAAGCCAAAGGAGAGCGAGCGTCAGCACCCCTCCCGCCATCCCTCCGGCATACTTGGCCGCCAACGAGGGCGGTTGCCCGCCGGGGCCGGATAAGCCCGACCACGCACCCCAGAAGAGCGTTGCTGCGCCCACGCACAACGCCACTCCGCCGAGACCGCCCGCAGCTACCGAAGCGGCACTCCGCAGCGACAACGCACGCCCGACATTTTCCTCGATGCCCGGCACGACCGCCAACCCGGCGACCGCCCCGAGAAACGCACCCGCGATGAGGCCCAGACGAGCAGCGTCACGGAGAAGCCCCTCCGAGGTCGGCGGCTGGTCATCGGAACCTGCGAGCCGGTAGACCGTGCCCCCACTCGAGAACCCTCCCGCCGATCCGACCCCGACGAACACCAAGACACGGATCACACGCATGAGGCGGTCGACGCGGTGTTCCGAGTGCGCGCGGCCGGGCGCGGGATTGGGTGGTAACGTTCCACCGACTTCGTCGGGTTGATCCACGGCTAGCCCCCAGAATTCGTTATGCTTAATTCGACGGGTCATTCTGTCGATTGTGTGTCGCAGCGCTTCGTTTAGCCTTGCGACTGCGTCGCAAGGCTAACGGCTTTGCCGCGCTGATGCAATCAAGAAAACCGCACGACCGACGATTTTTTGCCCTCGGAATGTCATTCGCTCGCATTCGCTCGCCACGACTACACCTGCCAATCAGAACTGTCGGAATGGCTACCGATTGTCGGAGATCTCTTACCGAGCGTGGGATGTGTCCGTTCCTCTGGGGAATCGAACCGATGTGAGTTCCACATCCCACGCGGGCCGGCTCGCCGCAATCGAAGACTCCGACCCCTCGCCGGCTTTGCCGGTCAGGTGCAGCACATGGGTCAGCCTTGCTCGTCTGCCAGACGGCCTCCGCTCCGCACGTCGCGCTGCCAGCAGTTAGGCGGGGTATGACGGACGACATCAATCGCTAACAAGCTTGATAGTGTTCCCTTGCTTACGCAAGCTGTATAGGCGACCGTCCTCGAATTGGGGGTAGTTGCGCCCTTTCCATGCGCTCGGGTTCAGCTTGTTGACGGCGTGGTTTGTCGTCTGCCCAGCGGTGCGGAACTCAAATGTTGGGAACACGCTAGCCTTCGGGCTTCGCCAGTAGAACGCCTGTCCCTTCGCGGGAATCTTGGAATCTCGCCAGTCGTCGTCCCCGGACCACCGATACTGAAAGCTGATGGCTTCGCCTGCGGGATTCTTCACGCCGACGATGGACTTCGGCTTCCAGGGGTAAATACTCGCAGCGTGGGATTTGTCTAAATCCGAGAGCGAGCTGTTCCATTTGGTTTCAAAGTCGCCGACGGTCAGCGAGTTAGGAATCGCATAGAGCATGATCGAATCGGGGTCGAACTTGGTGGCATTGACCTGCGACTTGGACAACTGAGCGAAAATGTTGTCATCCACTTTATCCTTGTTCCAGCCGTTCGTGTTCTTGTAGTGCTTGTATACGGCCTCCTTGTCCCAGGGGATGCCGGCCTCGGGGTTCTGGTGTTCGTGCTTAAACCCCAGAGCATGCCCGAACTCGTGAAGCGTGGTTCTCGCGAACTCGTCGCTGGTGGTCTTGGCGTCGAACCAGCCGAAATTCATCGTCGGCTGACCCTTCGCCACGCTCAGAGAGCCCGTCCCGACTTGCGACCACGACCCATTGTCGCCCTTCCAGTTGAACGCGACTCGGATCTCGGCGTCGTCGGCCGTGCTTTTCACTAGGTCGAGGTCCGCGTACCGCTCCCAGACCCTGGCAAAGCGCCAGACCTGCTCCTGGACGAAATCGTCCCCGTTCAAGAAGTTGACACGGAGAACGCGGCGATCCGCCCAGCGCCGAGTCTTGTCGAGCGTTAAGCCGAGCCCGTTGTCCTTCGACACTGTAGGGTTGGGGCCGTGAGAGGGAGGCCCGGCGGAACAGACCTTGGGTTGGGCCTTAACCTGCGAGCCCGCCACGAACGCGAACCAGATCGTCAGGAGACAGACCCGATTCGTGAGAGAGCACACCGAGTGACTTTTGCCCATCACAACTCCTCCAAAGTGCCTCGCTTGAACTGACCGCAAAGAAGGAGGCATCACACTTCTGCGGCCGAACGACACAGCTCAGCAGCGGCGGGGCCGGGGAGCTACGAACCCCAGAAAGCCTACATGCCCCCGCCGTCCGCTGCAGCGCCTGGGGCGTGGGGGGTGCTGGGAAGCCCAGT
>JANOSQ010000916.1:0-2010 GCA_031415915.1 Fimbriiglobus sp.
TCCCACTGCCCGAGGCCCAACTCGACCGCTTCCTCGTCCGCCTCAGCCTCGGTTACCCGAGTTTCGAGGAAGAATCGACGATGCTCACGAGGTTGCAGAAGGGGCACCCCATCGACGACCTCAACCCGGTGGTTCCGGCCGTGGACATCATCGCCGCGCAAGAGGTCGTGCGCGGCATCCACCTCGACGACAAATTGAAGAAGTACATCCTCGAGATCGTGCACAGCAGCCGGGAGCACGAGGACATTCTGCTCGGCGGAAGCCCGCGGGCGTCGATCGCGCTATTCCGTTCCGCGCAGGCGCTCGCGGCGATAGCGGGGCGGGACTTCGTCATCCCCGACGACGTGAAGCGCATGGCCCAGCCGGTACTGGCCCACCGCTTGATTCTCCGACCCGAGAGCCGGTTGCGGAAGAAGACCCCGGCGTCCGTCGTGGCGGAACTCGTCGCCGATGCGAAGGTGCCGATGGTCGACCGGGCGGTGAAGGACAACGTCGATTACTTCAAGTAGATGCGTTCCCCGGTTTCGGGCCTGAAAGGCCCGTTCTAACAGCCCAGGCCTCCGCCGAAACGGCTCCGGCCTGGGCTGTTAGAACGGGCCTTTCAGGCCCGGAGAAAGAATGTCCAACGTCTCATGAAGAACTACCGCTGGCTCTGGATCGTTCTCGGGATCACCGTGCTCGCCCTCGTGCTGCAAGCGGGGTTGGTCGCGTTCGCCGGCTACGTCCTCATCGGCGTTTATCTGCTCAGCCGGTATTTGGCGAAGAGCTGGATCGTCCAGCTCGAAGCGACTCGGACGGTCGATCAATCGCCCCGCGAAGTCGGCGAGACGGTCGAAGTGGTCGTAAAGCTGAAGAACACCGGGAAAATCCCCATCGGCTGGTTGCTCGTCGAGGACATGCTGCCCGAGTACGCCCTGCGCCAGAAGCCACCGCGGCTCACGATCAAAGGTCGGCGGATCGCCATCGTGCTCATCGGCGCGGGGAAGACGAAGACGGTGAAGTACAAGATCACCTTCGCCATGCGCGGGTACTATCAACTCGGGCCGACCTTCGCCGAGACCGGCGATGTCTTCGGCCTGCACCGCCGGCACCGGATTCTGTCCAGCCCCGCGTTCGTGCTGGTTTACCCGAAGATCCTTCAACTCGCCCAATACGAGTTCGCCTCCAAGCGGCCCATCGGCGAAGTGCGATTGGCCAACCGCTTGTTCGAAGATCCGACCCGCACCGCCGGCGTTCGGCCGTATGTGATGGGCGATCCGCTCCAGCGCATCCATTGGCGGGCCACGGCCAGAACCGGGGCTCTGCACAGCCGCATTTACGAGCCGACCTCGCTCGCCGGGGCAACGGTGCTCCTCGACTTCCACACGGGCGGCTACTCGAAGCGCGGCGAGCCCTACCGCTCGGAACTCGCCATCACCACAGCCTGCGCCATCGCCTACGCCGTGTCGATGTTGAACCAGCAAGTCGGCCTCGCCAGCAACGGTCGCGATACGGCGGCGCGCATTCGCGAGGAAGCGTCCGAGAAAGTCGATACGACCTCGGAAACGGCGGAACAGGGATTGGAAACCCGCGAAGAAGCCCGCGGGAAGTACGAAGCGCTCGGGCCGGACAAACGCCTCCGGCCGGTGGTCGTCGATACCCGCCGGGGGATCGATCAGTTCTCGAAAATCCGCGATGCCCTCGCCCGGCTCGAACTCACCGACGGCATGACCTTCACCGGGCTGATCCTCGACGCTGGGCCGCGATTGCCGAAAGATGCGACCATCATGGCGATCCTCCCGCAGGTGTCGGTGGAAACCTCCGTGGCCCTCGGCCAACTTCGCCGGCAGGGCTACGCGATTTCCGCGATTCTCATCGGCATCACCGACAACGACAAACCGGTCTACCTCGGCCGCCTCGCCGCCGAAGGGATCCGCGATATCCGCTTCGTGCGGAACGAAGACGACCTGCTCAACCTCGGCGAACGGGCGGCGGGCGGCCCTTCGACCTACAACGTAGCGGTGAACTTGG
>JANOSQ010000917.1:0-1549 GCA_031415915.1 Fimbriiglobus sp.
CCTCAACTTATGGACGTACCTCGGCGGAGGTACAGACGCGGGGGCCGCTCCATCGGGGGGTGGCGCGGTCCCTGCATGGTCAAGGTCGGGGGACAGGATGATTGAATTGGAACAGGACATATCGGTCGGGTCGGTGGCGAACGTCGCCGAGACCGGTCGGGGTGACGGCCCCCATCCGGTCGACGTTCACGTGGGTGTCCGCATCCGCATGCGCCGCAAGGAAATGGGCGTCAGCCAGGAACGGCTTGCCGATGCGCTCGGTATCACTTTCCAGCAGGTCCAGAAGTACGAACGCGGGGCCAATCGGGTCAGTGCGTCCAAGCTCTGGGAGATTGCGACAGCCCTGAAGACGCCAGTGGCCTATTTCTATGACGGGCTGGGCGACCGTCAGGCCGAAACCGCCGAGCGCGACGCGGCGCAGGAGTTCATGCTGTCAACCGAAGGCATCGCGTTGATGGCCGCTTTCCCGCGGATCATCGAACCCGCCATCCGGCAGAAGCTTGTCGAGCTGATCCGCGTCGTCGCCGAAGAAGGGTAGATCGCTGTCCGAGGAGTAGGATCGCGAAATACTCGCCGCAACCGTGTCGGAAGGGATAGCTTGGGCACGTCCTCCAGGCATGGGCCACGACAGGGATTGCGTCATGACATCCGCCCAAGGGCTGCTTCTCCCGATCGGCCTGACCCTGACTGTCGCCCTGGGCGCCTGTTCGGGGCCGGCCCCGCCTGTCGAGAAAGCAACGGCGGAGACTGCAGCAGTTCCGACACCGCTGCCGCCTGCCGACGCGCCGGCCGGCGACTATGTGATGGACCTCTCGCATACCAGCGTGACTTTCAGGGTCTCTCACCTGGGGTTGTCCGACTACACGGCCCGTTTCACGAAGGTGGACGGAAAGCTGGCATTCGATCCCGCCAATCCATCGCGCCAGAGCGTGACGGCCAGCATCGACGCCCGGTCGTTACAGACGAACTATCCGGATCCGGCCAAGCTCGACTTTGACACCCAGGTGGAAGACGAGTTCTTCGATGCGGCCAAGCACCCCCGGATCACCTTCGTTTCGACCAAGGTTGAGCCGACAGGTCCGCGCACAGCGAGGGTGATCGGCGACCTCAGCCTTCATGGCGTGACGCGACCGGTCATCCTCACGGCCACGTTCAATGGTGGCTACAAGGCCGGCCAGATGGACCCGTCCGGCGCCCGGGTCGGGTTCTCGGCGACCGGCGCCTTCCGGCGCTCAGATTTCGGCATCGGCTACGGCCTCCCCGCACCGGGCACGACCATGGGCGTTGGCGACGTCGTTCAGGTGACTATCGAAAGCGAATTTACACGAAAATAGGCCCCCTACTCGAGTTCGCTCTGGCCACGAGCGGTTGTCCCACCTCCCTGACCGCGCTTAGGTGCGCCGCTGGACGCCGGGGAAGATCAGAATGTTGCTGCAAGGGTTGAAGGTCGTGGAAATGGCGACCTGGGTCGCCGGGCCCAGTTGCGCGGCGGTCCTGGCCGACTGGGGGGCCGAGGTCGTCAAGGTGGAAAGCCCGATGGGCGACGCCA
>JANOSQ010000918.1:0-2911 GCA_031415915.1 Fimbriiglobus sp.
CCCCCCCCAGCTTCCGCGCGACCGCGCCGAACCACACTGGGGTGTGAAATGCTGCCCGACCGGATCAATCCCTCGACTGTGAATTGGCTCGGGTTCGTCTCGGGCGAATTCAACAACGGCCTCAACGGGGAAGCGTTCGACAACCCCCCGGGTGGCCCGGTCGTCCACCGACCCACGGCGACGACGTCTACTTCCGCCCGGCGCCCGTTTACGGGCCAACTCCCGAATACGGCTACTATCCCCCGACCCGCGTGGCCTTCGATACCACATTCGCGACGGCCTTGGCGCTGAACAGCCTGACCATCACGTCGTACGCCGGCACCGTGTCGGTGCAAGATGGCACGAGCGCCGGGACGCTGATGCAGACGAGCGGCCAGATCAACCAACTCGGCTCGAGCTCCACGGGCTACGATTTCTACGTGACCCAGGGCCTGAACCTCACCGGCGGCACCTTCAACGGCACGGCCAACACGGGGATTCTCCACCTGCAAGGGGTGACGACGGGTCTGATTGGTAGCGTGACCACGGGCAGCACGTTGAATGTGGAAGCAGGGACGACTCTGCAGTACTCGAACACGACGATCAGCTTCGCCAACGAAGCGACTCTCCACATGTTTGCAGGCAGCTACGTCCGACCACAATTTCTGGACGGTAGCCAACTCGGCCAGTTTATCAACGCCAATCCCCAAGGTGGCGACCAAGCACCGATGGTCGTTGAAGGTGGCACATTCGTCGCCAAACTCAGCCGGACGCAAGGCATCACGGTGAAAGACACGGGCCGGGTGGAGTTCAAGTCCAGCATCGAGATCAAAGGCAACGCCGGCGCCAGTTCCAAGTCTCTCCTGATGGAGGGTGGGGAGATCTCCGTTGACAACGGTGTGACACTCACCGTTCAGAAAGGCTTCGAGATCAGCGGCGGCACCTTCTCTACGGTGTCCGGTCAACTGCCTCTCGGTTTCGCAACGGAAGAGACCGTCTACATCGCGGGCGACATGAAGGTGACGGGCGGCACACTAACCCTCGGATCGGCCGACGGGCTGAGGCAGTTCGGCGCACTCCAAGTGATCGGCAACGTCGTTTTTGAAGGGGGCGAGTTCAAGACCAAAGTCAACGGTACACCGACGAACGTGGAGCGGGATCTCTGGACGTGCACCGGAAAGTTCACCATAAAGGCGGCGGCCAAAGTCTCGCCGACAGTCCTTCACGAGCCATCGGGCGGCGTCGCTGGACGGTTCTGGGAAGTCATCATCGCGGATGATAAATTCACCGACGCGACGAAGCCTACGATGAGTACAGCGTGGGACTGCGCCATCACCGGGACAGACAAGAAACTCCAAGTCTTCAAAGCGTAGTCATCCTCACCGCATCGGCCGCTTTCGGCCGATGTCACCAATTCGAGAACTCCCATGACAACCTGCAAATGGTCATGCTTGATTCTGATGCTGCTCATCGGTGCTGTCCGCTCCGAAGACAAGCAACCGGTGAAGCCGGAGCGGAAGACTTCGTTCAACGGCACGGAACTCGGTTCGGCAGTCGGAACCGTTCTGGCCGTGACGAAGGACTCGATCATGATTGCGAAAGAAGGCGGCGGCCCGACAACCTATCCGGCCCACGATTTCCTAGCGGCCGGGAAAGTCCACAAACTCGTCACTCCGGCCAATTCGTATTTGCTCTCGGATGTAAAAGTCGGCGATATCGTTGATTTGAGAACCTTCGTTGAGAACAAGCAAACGTACTGCGTGTCCATCTGCATCGACGAGCGGCCCGGCGGATTGGTGCCAGCCGGCCAAGTGCTCGCGAAAAAGAAGACCTACCACGAAGTGCGCAATGCTCAGATCGCACTCCGTGACAAGGGCACACCGATTCCGGATCACCTCAAGTAGAAATCGTGCAGTAACCCCCCAACACCCCGGCTCCGCCGGGGTGTTTCGCTTCCCATGCCCTTCCGCATCATTCCGCCTTTTCCGTCGCACCCACCGGCAGGATCTCCGGTTCGCTCCGATTCCACGATCGGAGCGAGCCGTCTTTGCCCGCGGCGACGATGCGGTTGCGGTCGAGGGCGACGGCGAAAACGGAGCCGGCGGCGCCGTCGAAGGTGCCTCGGTTCGCGCCGGAGCGGGCGTCCCAGAGTTTCACGGCGCGATCCGCTCCGCCGGTCGCGATCGTGGAACCGTCGGCGTCGAGGGCGTAGATCGGCCCGGTGTGCCCCGCAATCGCGACGGTCGAGCGTTCGCTCCCGGATTCCCACACCAGCAGTTGCCCGCTGTAATCGCCGGCCGCGATGCGTTGGCCATCGGCGCCGATCGCCACGCAGTAGGCCAGTTCTTTGAGGCCCGAGCAGGCGAGCACGCGATCCGCGCCCGATTCCCACCGGCTCACCCCCGTCGCTTGGGCGACGACGACCGTGGAACCACCGCGGCTCAGCGCGACGGCGTGGATCGACCCCGCGCCGAAGCTGCGCTTCTTGGCGAGTTGCCCATCCGGGTTCCAAAGGCGCACGGTGCCATCGACCGCGCCGGTGACGGCCCAGCCGTCGTCGCCGATGGCCGCGCTCATCGCGGTCGTGCCGTGGTTCAACAGGCTGCGCAGGTGCCGGCCGGTCGCGGCGTCGAACACGCGGGCGGTGCCGTCCCCACTGGCGGTGATGGCCAGCGATCCGTTCGGGCTGAAGCCGGCGCCGTTCACCCGGCGCGAATGGCCTTCGAGCGCGAGTTCCGAATTGGCCGCGAGATCGCGGATCGCGACCCGGCCATCGGTGGTGCCGTAGATGGCGCGGGAACCGGAGATCGCCACGGCCGACGCATCGCGCTTCGGTTCCGCGGGGGTGAAGCGCAACAGCGCGGGTTCGTCGGTCGTTGTTTCGGAGGAATCGGCGACCACTTCCGCGGATGGAATCGGCTTCGCGAGTTCG
>JANOSQ010000919.1:0-3005 GCA_031415915.1 Fimbriiglobus sp.
ACAGGCCCGTCTCGCTCAGCTTGGTTGGGAATTTCTTCGGGTCGTAAGCCGGTTGCGTGTTCGCTTCCAAGGTGTGGACTTTGCCGGTGTCGTAGTCCAGCAAGTAGAGTTCGCCGTCCGCGTCTTCGCCGAAGGCGACGATCCGCACCGTCGGCGCCGTGATGTCCTTCAGTGACACCAGCCTGTCACCATCGAACTTCGCGGCCCAGACGCGCTTCGTCATGTAGTCGCCGAAGATGTACTGCCCCGCGAGTTCGGGGAACTTCTTGCCGCGGTAGACATAGCCGCCCGTCACGCTCGCGGCTTGCGAGTGGTCGAGTTCGATGGCGGGCGCCCGCACCGGCGTCGGGCCGACTTTCAGGTGCGTGTTGATCGGCTGCCGGGCTTCCTGTACGCTCCAGCCGTGGTTGCTCCCTTTGCTCAGGCGGTGGATCATTTCCCAATTTTCCCAGCCGACATCGCCGACCCACAACTCGGCGGTCTTGCGGTCGAAACTCATGCGGAAGGGGTTGCGGAAGCCGTAGCTCCAAATCTCCGGGCGGACGGGCTTGCCATCGTGCGTGGTCGCGACGAAAGGGTTGTCCTTCGGGATCGCATAGTTCTTCCCGGCATCTTTGGTATTCACATCGATCCGCAACACGCTGCTGAGCAAGTCGGAGCAATCTTGGCCGGTCTTGAACGGGTCGGGCGGGTTCGGATCGGCCGCGTCGCCGGTGGAAATGTAGAGGTAGCCGTCCTTCGGGCCGAAGTGCAAATCGCCCGCGTTGTGCCCGCCCTGCAAGAAGGTGATGACAATCTCTTCCGACGCGGCGTCGAGCTTCGGCGAATCGCCTTCGGTGAGTTTGAAGCGCGATACCCGCGTGCCGTCGGTGAGGTTCTTGATCCCCGCCTTGCCCTTGAGGGTGTAGCAGATGAAGCAAGTGCGGTTCTTCGCGAAGTCGGGGTGGAACGCCAAGCCGTAAAGGAACTCGAACCCGTCGCTATCCTTCAGGGTCTTGAGGTTCTTCAACTCCTTCGGCAAGTCGGCGAGCAACTCGGGCTTGCCCTCCTTCGCCTTCGGGACCGCGAAAATCTTGCCCCCCTGTTCGCCGAGGTACATCCGTTCGTTCCCCGGCATCCGCGCCATCAGCAACGGGTGATCGAACTTCGCATTCGGGAACGCATTGGCCGACTTATACGGCGGCGGCGCCTCCGGACTCCCGGTGACTTTGCCGGTGATCCATGCGGTGCGCGTGGGTTCCGCGGCGAGGAACGGAGCGGGGAGCAGAAACGCGAGTAGGAGATGGAGCGAGCGCATAGTGCCACCTGGAGCGGGGACGCGATGAGGGATAGGATAGCGGATTGGGTGCGACAAAAGCGAAGCGACAGCGCGACACTGCGGAGGAGACGCAATTCTTCGAGGCGCCTTCCGGCGCTGACGCGTCCGGCTGGTATTGCAAGAACCTCGGCTGGCCTGATCGGAGAATCGGGGGGTTGGAGATGCAATTCCGGACGTAAGTCGTTGATCCGTATGGGTTCTACCCGAAATTGGAAATGGTTTCGCGAAGGGGTGGGGTGGATTCGGCCGAAATCATTTCTGACGTTGGACAACCTGGCCCGCGTCGATCGGCGCCAAGATCTCCAGCACTTCGATGGCGGGTCGATCCCCGGTGAAGATGATGCCGAGCCGTCCGTAAGTGGTGAGTGGTTCCGCGAGGCCGAACCAGTCGCGCAATTTCCGGCTCGGCAGCACGCGGAAGAATCCGACGGGTTGGATGGATCGCAGCACGTTATTCTGGATCAGGACTCGGCCGAGCGGCGTTCGGCCCGCGACGATCTCGTCTCGCACCGTGTCGGACAGGGCCGCCAAGTCGACCTCGATGATCCCGAACTGCACGACATCGCCACTCTCTTGGAGCGAGAGCAAAATCTTCCGGCCGTACCGGTCGCCGTCGCGGATCGAATCGAGCACGCGCACGTTCACCGGTTGCCCGTAAAACCCCTCGACCGTCACGGTCATGTGGTGGGTGTGCACCAGCAATTGACGGTAGGGTTCCGGCATCTCCTCGGGGGAGACGGGCACCAACTCCGGCCGGTCATCGCCATCGGGAAAGAGGGCGTACAAATCTGAGACGGTGGGCTTCCGATTCACGATCCACAAACTCCCGAATGCGGAGAAGAATTCTTTCAGAGCCGGAAGCGTGACAGTAGTTGCTACAGCGGATGCGGAGACCCATGGGGAATCCTAAGTTCATGTGTACCACCACGGCTTTGATACGTAATTCGGCGTCGGCGTCGAAATCATTGGACTTACGTCGATCGCATAAGGACTTACGTCGAGAAAACCGATTTACGTATCAAAGCCGTACCACCACATTGAACAAGGAGTGTTCCCCATGGGCCCCGCTCATCTTAGCGTCACGCCGGCGTCGGTCTACGCCGAGGTGTACCGCGCCGTCTCCGGCGTGCTCGACTGGTCCGATTACAAGTCGCGCGGGACCCGGGTTCAGATCGTCGACTTGCTCGTGTCCATGGCCGCCACGGCCCGGACTCTGTCCGCCGCCGTCCGCCGCCGCTTCCCCTTCTGCCCCGAGACCGGGCGCCGGGCCGTCCATTCGCAGTTGCCCGTCGCCGCCGATTTGACCGCCGGGCTCGCCGCCGCCCTGCACCGCGTGCTCGCCTTCTCCCGCCTCGACCGCCGCCGCCGCTGGACGGTCGCCATCGACGGCCACGCGGTCCCCTACTACGGCGACCGGGCCACCCCCGGCATCACCGGCGGCCCCAAGAAACAGGGCACCCACTACTTCTTCGGCTACGCCACGGCCGTGCTGCTGCACCGGCGGAGGCGCTGCACGGTGGGCCTGATCGACGCCGCCGGACTCCGCCCGCACGAGATCGTCGCGGCCCTCTTCACGCAGATCGACCGCCACGAACTCGCGGTGAAAGGCGTGGTGCTCGACAGCGCCTTCGACAGCGGCGACACGCTCCTTTGGCTGCAGGAGCGGAAGCTCAGCTACGCGGTGCCG
>JANOSQ010000920.1:0-1603 GCA_031415915.1 Fimbriiglobus sp.
GTCGACCCCGACGTCGGCTCGCGACGGCCACTTCCATCGATCCTCCGGGGCCGGCGATGATTTTTCCCCAAGCCTACTTCGGGAAGAGCGGCGTCCGCGGCGGCGGTGAGAAGCTCGCGCTGTCGTTCGCCCCCAACCTCCGCCGGGATCGCGTCTCGTTTGTCGGCGACCTCCGGTTCCCGCTGCGGTTCCGCGAAGCGATCAGCGCGTTGCACGCCATCGTCGTGTGCGATCTGAGATTCAAACCGAAGGATCGCTCGGCGTATCAGGCCTACCAGAAGCAGCTCCAACAGCGCGAAGCGTCGATCCGCCAGCACGTCTTTCAGCACACTAAGAAGGAACTGCTCGCGGCCCCGCCGGTGCCGATGCGACCGACCTTGGAGAAGGAATTCAAGACCCTGCGCGACGAGTACTGGACGGCCCGGCAGCGCTACTCGGACTACCTGTCGAAGAACGATCCTGCGCTTTTCCGCGTGCTGGTGCCTTGCGACCCGGTTATCACCGTGGCGCCGGATGTCCTCTTCTTCGAGTGCTTCAGCAAAGACGAATCGAGCTACGGTTGCCTCACGGTCGACCGCGGGGCGTTCGAGGCCAAACAAGAAACGGCCCTCGGGACGACGAACGTCGATTACTCGCTGCCGCTCTTCGAGGAATTCCAGCGGCTGCGGAGTTACCGCAAGACGGCCTTCGCCATCGATCCGACCGGCTTCGACGTGGCGACCGAAGACTCGGCTGAGTACCGCGAAGAAAAGATCGACCTGCCGCCATCGTGGCTGCGCGGGTTCATGCAGTTGCAAGCCGCGATGAGCCTGCCGATGCGGAAGATCGCGATCAGCCGCGAGGGGCTGTACAACGTGGTCGCCTATTTGAAGAAGCACCGCGCGAAGAAAAGCCCGCGCTCGGTGCGCTTCGAGTTGACCCCCGGCGCGCCCATCGAACTCGTGATCGAGCCGTGGGATGTCCGCATCAAACTCCACGACAACCGGTACGACGGAACCAAGGCCGAAACCATCCGCGTCTGGGGTCGGGATCGGTTGCTGACGCTCGCCCGGTTGCTGCCGATCGCGGACGGCGCCGACGTTTACCTCCTCGGCACGGGGCTGCCGAGTTTCTGGAGCGTAAAGCTCGGCGAAATGCGCTTCCTTCTCGGCCTCTCGGGCTGGACGGCGAACGACTGGACGAGCGGAGGCGGTGCCCTCGCCGATCTCGCGCCGCCCGTCGAGCCGAGCGAGGATTTGCTCGGCGACATCGCGACCGCGTTCCGAGAATCGCCGGCACGGACTTTTTCGCAGATCCAGCAACGGACCGGCGCTGCGCCGCACTTCGTCGCGGCGGGTCTGAACCGCTTCGCGCTCCTCGGCCAACTCATCCACGACCTCAACGGTGGCGTCTACCGCTGGCGGCAGATCTTGCCCGTGGAATCGTCGTTGAAACAAGTCCGCTTCGACAGCCCCGAAGCCGAAGCGGCGAAGGATCTCGTATCCCGCGGCCGGGTGAAACTCACGCGGGATGAATCGGTCGCGGGGATGCGCACCCTCGTCGGCCGGGCGGAGGATCGCGAGACCGAGGCGCTGCTCGACGCCGACGGCAAAATCATTCGTGG
>JANOSQ010000921.1:0-2124 GCA_031415915.1 Fimbriiglobus sp.
ACCTCACCTGGCGGGACATCGAGAAGCTCGGCAAACAGGAAATCCTCAAGCCCTACAGCGTCCGCTGCACGTCGGAGTTGCTCCAGAACGGGAAGGTCATTCAAACCGGCACGCCGCTGGACATCAAAATGCAGACGGGGACGCCCGGCCGCGACATCATCATCACCGACGACAGCAAGACGGCGAAGGAGTTCTTCGAACGACAAGTCTGGGGGCAAGTGCTCATGTGGGCCGGGAGCAACTTGGCCGTGCCGGGGGCGACGACGCTCGGCGCCTCCGGCCAGCCGATCTCGCTCCCGATCCGGAGCCGGCTGGTCAACGGGACTCTCGAGACCGACTGGCCCCAAGGGTACGTCATCCCGCAGGAAGGGGACGGCGAGATGCCCCCGGCGCTCGGTGTCGGCGTCGGGTTCCTGCACGCCAACCCGCCACCGGTCGCGAACCAACGGGCCGGCTGGATTCTGCTCGCGGCTTGCGGCGGGGCCTTCGTGCTCCTCTTCGGCGTCGTCATCGTCGGGCTGTTGATCTGGATGAGCCGGCGCAAGAAGACCGCGCGGCCGGCACCGGGGCGGCGACCGCCGAGCGCGCGTGCCCGGAGACCCCGCGACGATGGCGAATGAAAAGTACCCCGGCCCGGCTACAATCTCCCCCGCCGCGTACTCCCCCACCGAAAGGCCTTTCCCATGCGTTGCCTCGCGTTCGCACTCTTCGCCCTCGTCCTCGCGGTTCCCGTGCGGGCCGACGAACCCGCCAAGGAGTTCTTCTTCGAGCCCAACGACCGCATCGTGTTCTTGGGGGACAGCATCACTCAGCAGTACCAGTACAGCTCGTACATCGAACTCTACCTGACGACGCGGATGCCCAAGGGGAACTTCGTGTTCCTCAACGCCGGCATCGGCGGGGACACGGCCAACGGCGGGGCCAACCGCTTTCAAAACGACGTGCTCAATGACAAGCCCACCGCGATCACCATCAACTTCGGCATGAACGACGGCGGCTACGGGAAGTTCGACGCGAACCGCAACAAGCAGTTCGTCGACAAGACCAAAGCGATGCTGGAGATGGCCAAGAAGGCGAACGTCCGCGTGGCGCTCTGCTCGCCCAACGCCGTCGATAAGCGGATGATGAACAACGGGGCCGAGTACGTCGAAACGCAGAAGCAGTTCTACGCCCCGCTGAAGGACCTCGCGGCCGAGTTCAAGATCCCATTCGCCGATCAATACGCGCTGACCCGCGCCGCCACGGACGCGATGGAGAAAGACGACCCGATGGCCAAGAAAGCGAAGCCGTATTACGACGGCTTCCACACCTCGTCCCCCGGCGGCCTGCTCATGGCCGGTGTGATCCTCAAGGAATTGAATGCTCCGGCGGTCGTGAGCTCGGCGAAACTCGAAGTCGGTGAGAAAAAGCCCGAGCGCGGCGTTCATACCAACTGCAAAATCGGCGACGTGGAACAACTGGAAAACGGCGTGAGCTTCACCCGGCTCGACGACGCCTTGCCACTGCCGGTGCAGAAAGATTGGCTGCCGATGCTCCCCTACCTCAACGAATTGAAGGATCTCAACTACTACGGTCTCACCGTCGCGGGGTTGAAGGACGGCGACTACGACATCGCCATCGACGGCGTCAAGGTGATGAAAGCGACCGCCAAGGAACTCGCGGCCGGGGTCAACCTCGGCAACGTCACGACCGGGCCGATCTTCGAGCAGGCCAACAAGATTCACCTGGCCATCGGCGAGAAGAACAAGCTCGTGTTCGACCGCTTCTTCAACGTGTTGAAGTACAACGTGCCGGCGTGGATGCATGTCGAAGATGCGGCCGGCCAGAAAGCCAAGGAAGCGGCCAAACGGATGGAGAAGATCGATGCGGCCCAAGCGGCGATTTACAAGCTCGCCGAGCCGAAGCCGCACAAGTGGACGGTGACCCCGCTGGCGAAGTGACCGTCGGATCTGGCACGACGAGCCGGATGCCTGAGCGACGGACCGCACGCCGACCGGTGAGAACCTGCAAAGTGACGGGCCGCAATCGGTCCGTCGCTGGAACTACGAGCCGGATGCGTGAGCGACGGACCGCATGCCGACCAGCGAGAACCCGCAAAGTGAGGGGCCGCAATCGGTCCGTCGC
>JANOSQ010000922.1:0-2922 GCA_031415915.1 Fimbriiglobus sp.
AGCGTTTCGACGATCGATGACTCGGGTTAGAGGTTGGTTCATGCAAATCGTCTCCGGCAGCAGTTCCGAACCGATCACGCGGGGGCGGCTCCTCGATTTCCCGGCCGATCCCGCCCGCCTGATGCGCCGCCTCCACGACGAACACGGCGAGATCGCCGCCCTCGAAGAAGACGGCCAGCGCATCGTGTTCGTCTTCGGGCCGCGCTACAATCACCAAGTGCTCAGCGACGTCCAGACCTTCCACTCGCGCTTCTTCCCGATCCGCGGCTCGCGCCACTCCGCCCAGCGCCGGTTGACCTCCGGCCTCCTCAATATGAACGGGGACGACCACAAGCGGCACCGCCGGATGGTCGCGGCCCCGTTCCAACGGAGTTCAATCGCGAACTATCAATCGGGGATCGCCGACCTCGCTCGGCAGATGGTCTGGGGTTGGAAGGCCGGGGAAACCCGCGATATGTCCCGCGAGATGAACGAGTACATGCTGCGGGTCACGAGCAGCCTGCTCTTCGGGTTCGACCACCACGAGCTGGCCTACGAGATCGGCCACGCCACCGAGCGTTGGGTGAAGCTGAACCACGAAGTCGGCATGGGCGCGTTCGTCTCCGATCCGGACATCACCGAATCCTACGCCGATTTGCTGAAGCACGCCGACGACCTCGAAGCCCGCATCCGCGAGATGATCGAAATCCGCCGCTCGACCCCCGCGGGCCACGACGTGCTTTCGCTGCTGCTCCAAGCCCGCGACGAGAACGGCCAGGGCATGACCGACGGCGAACTCATCGGCCAGGCGGCCGTGCTCTTCGGCGCCGCCCACCTGACCACGGCGCATTCGCTGACGTGGGCGCTCTTCGCGCTGTCCCAACACCCGCGCGTCGCGGCGGAACTCGTCTCGGAATTGCACTCCACCTTGACCGAGGCTTCGCCGACCTTCGAGCAGGTCGAGCAACTGCCCATTCTCGGCCGGGTCGTGAAAGAGAGCATGCGGGTGCTCGCGGCGTCGGCGTACTCCCAGCGGATCACGTCCGAGCCGGTGCAGCTCGGGCCGCTGGCGTTGCAGAAGGGCACGGTCGTCGTCTTCAGTCCGCTGATTTCCCACCGACTCCCCGAGGTGTTCGAGCAGCCCGAACGCTTCCTGCCGCAGCGTTGGGAAACGCTGACCCCGGCCCCCTATTCATACATCCCCTTCGCCTCGGGGCCGCGCTTGTGTATCGGTTCGGCGTTGGCGATGATGACCATCAAAACGACCCTGCCGACGATCCTCCAGCGCTTCCGGCTGAGCGTGGTTCCGAACTCGGTGATCGACGCCCGGGTGATCGCCACGATGCTGGCGCCGACGTCGGGGATGCCGATGCAGATCAGCGCGGCCACGTCGAACTTCACGGCCCCGCCGGTGACGGGCACGGTACACGAGTTGGTCGATCTCCGCACCGGGGAAGAGAAAGCGATGGTGTCGCGGCAGGCGGCGTGAAAACTCTTCCTGCTCCCCCTCTCCGAAGCGGAGAGGGGGAGCAAGAAGGATTCGATAATTCATATTGCCACGGCCAGCGCTTCCGCAGCGACTGGTTCTTCCGCAGCGACTGGGTCCTCCACCGGCCTCCGGCTCAACCACTGCTCCGTCTGATACCAAACCCCACTGATCACCGTCAGCCCGAGCAGTACGCCGAACAGCATCTGCGGCAATCCGGTCAACCCCTGCAACGGCACCACGCCCAGGGGAATCAGCACACCGCCGAGCGCCCCGAGCAAGCCCACGAGTCCGCCGACGGCTCCGATGTTCTGCGGGAACGAATCCGGGATCAGTTTGAAAACGCTCGCTTTGCCGATGCCCATGCCGGCGCCGAGCGCGAACAGCGCCGCGGTGAAGCCCCACACGTTCAACCCCAACGGCAGACTCAGCACGAGGCCCGACAGAATCATCGATGCGAAGACGCCGCCCATCACCGCCTTCGGCCCGAATTTGTCGGAGAGCCAACCGCCGAATGGACGGAGCAAACTCGCCGGGAAGACGTAGCAAATCCCCGCGAGCCAGCCGATCCACATGGTCAACTTCTTCAGGTCGTCCGCGACCGCCGGGTTCGCCTTCACGTACTCCTTGTACTCTTCGCCCTGCATCTTCTCGACCTTGGGGAAGTCGGCGACCGTCCGTTCGGACAACGACATCGATTGGGCCAAGTCGGCCCCGTAGTTCGTGTAGTAGTACTTGGGCAGGGCGCCCGCCAGCGCGACATAGGCCCCGAAGACGACGACGTAGTGCAGGCTGTATTCCCAGACGCGCCGGTGCTTCAGCGGTGCGGCCATCTCCCCGAAGGTCTTACCGCGACCGGGGCAGCGATCCCGCTTCGGGGCGAGGAACCAAACGGCCGCGGCCATCAACACCAGCAGAACGCTGTAGGCGACCGGGATGAAACGCCAGCCGCCGGGGATGGCGCCGTCGAAGAATCCACTCGCGGGGATGGTGGCGATCAGCAGCGGCCCGATGAGTTTCGTCACCGACGCGCCGACGTTCCCGGCGCCGAAGACGCCGAGGGCCAACCCTTGACGCTCCTTGGGGAACCACGCCGCGTTCCACGCGATGCCGACCGAGAACGAGTTCCCGGCGATCCCGTACAACGCCGCGCAGATGAGAAGTTGTGTGTAATTCTCGATGAGGCTGACGCCGAACGTCGGCACGACCGCGAGCAGCAGCAGCACGACCATCATCATCCGGCCGCCGTATTTGTCGGTCCAGACGCCGAAGTTGAAGCGCAGCACCGCCCCCGCGAGGATCGCCGTGAGGGCGAGCCAATAGAGTTGCGAATCGCTGAGGCCGAGTTCCTTGCTGATGGGGATGCTGAGCATCCCGAGCATCAGCCAGACCGCGAACATCAGGGTGAAGGAAATGGTGCTCAGCCAGAGCACGCGCATTCGTTGGCCGGGGGTCGC
>JANOSQ010000923.1:0-1942 GCA_031415915.1 Fimbriiglobus sp.
GCACGGGGCAGCGGACCCGCCGCGCGGTTGCGAAGAGGTCGAAGCCTTCGAACCAAGTTCCGTCCAGGGGCGGTTCGAGCACGCCGGGATCGAGATCGACGAGGCAGCTCGCCAAGAAGCGGATCGCGGCCGCATCGCGGACGGCACCGAGCAATCGGCCATCGATGAGCCGGATGCTCGATAAAGTTCGGGAGGTTGCGGCGACGTCCGTGTTCCCGGCGAGACCGCGCATCGCTCGCCAGGTGATACCGTAGTTCGTTTCGCCAATATTCGCCATCATCGATGCGGAAGGAGGGTCTTCCAGAATCACGGCCCGAACCGACTCGGGACACTCAGCCGCGGCGCCGAGTGCCGCGAGGGCACCGAGGGAGTGCCCATAAAGAATCGCCGGCCCGCGGACTCCGGAACGGACGATCGCAATTCCAGCGGCGACGTAGTCGGTCACGCGGTATTCACCCGGCGCCCGGGCCGACTTCCCGTGTCCGCGGTGATCGACCGCCGCCACTGCGTAGCGCGGTGTCAACGCGGGGAGCAGGGTCGAGAAGTCCCGCCAACTGCGGACGAGGCCGTGCCACATCAGCAGCGGAAGCAGCGGAGGTCCGCTGTCCGCGGAGCGTGCGACATTCAGGTTCGCACGGCCGATGTTGATGGATTCTTCGAGCATCGGGTTTCAATCCACGAAGAGGAACTCGTTGGTGTTCACCAGCACGTGGGCCAGCGATTCGACCGCCTTCGCTTCCCCGAACCGCTTCCGCTGGGCGATCAGGAACTCCTTAGCCGCGTCCAATTCGGTGGCGCGCGGATCGCGGCCGAGAGTACTTCTCCAGAGCTTGCGGGCGATCTCGTCGTCGGACTTCGCCCTTTCGAGTGCGCGTTTCGCCAAGGCCGCGCTTTGGCGATGGACGAAGGTGTTGTTCAGCATCGCCAAGGCTTGCGTCGGCACGATGGTGACATCGCGTTGGCCGCAGGGCAGGGTCGTGTCGGGCGAATCGAAGACGGTCTGCGTCGGGTTGAGCAAGCCGCGCTTCACGAAGGCGTAGAGCGTCCGCCGCCGCTGTTCGTCCGGCGACGAAGGCTTCCACTCTGCCCCCTTGCGCGACCAACCTTCGAGCGCCTCGGGGCTGATGTCCGGCACGAAGCTAGGCCCGCCGCGTTTGGACAAATCGAGTTGACCCGACGTGAACAGGAGCGAATCGCGCAGGCTCTCCGCATCGAGGCGGCGCCGCTCGGCGTGCCACCAGAGTTCGTTCCTGGCATCGACCTTGGAATACTCGGCCTGCTTCGGGTGGATCGACGCTTGCTTGTAGGTCGCCGACGTGACGATGAGCTTGTGAAGCGGTTTCGACTTCCAACCGCCGCGGACGAATTCGGACGCGAGGAAGTCGAGCAATTCGGGGTGCGTCGGCTTCTCGCCGGTGTAGCCGAAGTTGTCGGGGGAACGAACCAAGCCCATCCCGAAGTGGTGCTGCCAGAGGCGGTTGACCCAGACGCGCGGTGTGAGCGGGTTCGCGGGGTCGGCGATCCAGTTGGCGAGTGCGAGACGACGGCCAGAGGTCTTCGCGTCCTTCGGCGTCGGCGTCACTTCCCGGTCGAGCGTTGGAACCACGGAGAGCATCCCGAACGGCACGACATCCGTCGGCCGCAACGGGTCGCCTTTCTTCAGCAGCTTCAACGGCGGCGGGTTCGGCCCGCGGTCGGTCCAACCGAGCACGTCGTAGCCGAGTTGTTCCTTGGTGGGGCCACCCAAGAAATCGCGAGCGCCCGGCTCGATCGGCCCGGCCCAGAAGGCCGCGGCGACGCGGTAGTAGTCGCGCTGGGGGATCGGGTCGAACTTATGATCGTGGCAACGCGCACATTTCACCGTCAGCGAAAGGAACGCTGTGGTGGTCGCGTGGACCATGTCTTCGAGGCGTTCGTACTTGTACTCGTTGGCGTCGTTCGG
>JANOSQ010000924.1:0-2635 GCA_031415915.1 Fimbriiglobus sp.
CGGGAGTGTGGCGAAGGGGTGGGATCATGACCCGCCGGCGGCGCGGAAGTGGACGCCTTTGGGCCTCTTGATGGTGGCGAGCGGCGCGTTGACGCTGCTCTTCGGCACGCGCGAGACGAACGACTTCTGGGTGGACGGCCTGAAATTGTGGTGGGGGACGGTGAAGGATCGACTGGGCTCGATCCGCCGGCTGGTGACAACAGCCCGAACAATTCGGGGACGCGGACGCATCGGCAAGGTGATCGACCGCAAAAGCGCCGCCATCAACCGCCACGTCGAAGCTGTGAAGCGAAAAAAGTTCCTTCGAAAGCCCCATTTGACGCCGACTTCAGGTGGTAGTCATGGCTTTGGTCAATGCTCTGAAACGTCGCCACTTGGTACAATCTTGGTACAAATATTGGCAATGTTGGATCAACTCGACACCAATGTGTCCGATCAAATGAATAGCTCGTATTTTGCAGAAATACCAAGCGATTTAGTGTCACAGAGGGGGTCAGCCCAATGCAACGGTGTTGCCAGACGCGCCAGCTTGAGGTGCTGGTCCTCGCAAGGGGGTGCAGGTTCAAGTCCTGTCCTCGGCACATTTCTCGCAGGGATTGCGCGCACGCCGCCAATCTCTGCGAATTCCCTCCGGGGAATTCAATCCGTCGATGCACGTCCGCCGTCTAATCGTTTAGAATAAGTGCCGAGTGCGCCTTTCTCGCTTCGTCTTGACCCCCCGGAGTTCCCCATGCGTCGCCTCGTGTTGGCCAGTCTGGCCATCGTCTCCTTGGCCGTGGCCGCCGAACCGGTTCTCGGTTTGCGGGTCGCCATCCAAAACTTCACGACCTCCCAAAAAGTGACCCAGTCGGACACCATCGTCACGGGCAAAGTCACCAGTGTCGAAAAAGAAACCGTGGAACTCCCGCTGTTCGCCGGGGACAAAAACAAGGCCGCCTTCACGGTCGCCGTCATCAAAGTCGAATCGAGCCTCGCCGGGGCAAAGAACGTCACGCACCTCAAAGTCGCGTTCCTGTCCCAACCGGGCGGCGGCGGCGGTGAAGAACCCGGCATCGGCTTACCGGTCAAGGGGCGACCGATCCGGCCGGGCGGCGGCTTCGGGCCGGTACAACTCACCGAGGGCCAAGAAGGGATTTTCTTCTTGCAGAAGCACCCCGGCTCCGCGTCGTACTACGCCGTGCAGCAAGGGTACACCCCGGTCAGCGCGAAGGCCGAGAACTACAAGGACGAACTCGTCAAAGTCAAAGCGATCACGGATGCCCTCACCGATCCGATCAAAGCGCTGAAAGCCGAGAAACTCGATGCCCGTCTGACGGCCACGGCCGCGATCGTCGGCAAGTACCGCCAGTGGAATAAGCCCGGCCAAGCGGTGGAAGTCGCGATCCCCGCCGAGGAAACCAAGTTGATCATGAAGACGCTTCTCGAAGCCGATTGGACCGCGGCCGATGCGCCCGTCGCCAACTTCGATTATCAAGCCTCGGGCCCCGGCATCGCGAGCCTCATCGGCCTATACCCCGGCAGCCCCGGCGGCGTCCCGCAAATCCAGCAGAAGCCAGGCGAGAGCTACAACGGCAAATGGAAGGAAGCGGTCAAAACTTGGTACGAAAAGAGCGGCGCCAAGTTCGAGATCAAGAAGTTCGAGGCGAAAGACAAGAAGTAGCGAGCGGAGGTCGGTGGACGAAAGAAGGCGTGGGAACGGAGTCTCCGTTCCCACGCCTTCTCCAGTTTGAATCGAGGCTATTTCTTCGCCGGCAGTTCCAGTTTCAAATCGTTCGCCTTCGCTTCGACGACCACCGGTTTCGGGATGGCGACCGGGTTGGAGTGCCCCGTCGTTTGATCCGCGACGGGCGGTCGGTACGTCGCGCTATAGGTGCCCGCCGGTGCCCCGGTCTTGCGTTCGCCCCGGGAGTCCGTCGCGCGCACCGTGGTGAGGGCGAAGGTTCCATCGGCGCCGACATCCGAATTGATGAGGAAGTCGGCCGAGCCACCCGTCGTCGCGAATTCCACGGAGCCGCCGTTCACCGGCACCCCGCCGCGGAGCACGACCCCCTTCACCGGGTGCAACTCGGAGAACGGTGCTCGGTTATCGTCCGACCCGCAGCCGGCGATGAGTCCGAGCGCGAAGAGCGAGGCGTATCGCATGGGTTACCAATCGTTGCCGAGGACCGTCCCATCGCGCGGATCGACCGCGCGCTGCCACGTGGCATCGGAGACGCTGCCGGAGAGGAATCGCACGCTCCCGTCGCCGAGGCCGACCATGATGCCCGTGGGGTGAATCCCCTGAGGCACCGCGAAATTGCAGTTGTTGATGTAGTGGGGGTTCGTCTGAAACTTCGGGCTGGGCGGGTACGCCGCCAGCCCGCCGCCCCCCTTGCTGGCGCCGAGGTTGAAGCCGGGTCGCCAGACGGAATTGGCATCGGCCCAAAGGCTGCCGAAGGTGCCGCTGGAGTTCACGTTGCCGGTATTCCCGCAGGTGCCGTACATCTCGGCGAAAAAGACGGTGTTCGACAAGCCGTCCGATACGCTCGCGTTCATCTCTTTCCGTCCGGACGAATACGTGAGCGAGGCCGGGGGATCGCCGAAGACGTAGTTGTTGCCACCGTAGTTCGAGATGCCCCAGATATTCGCACCGCCA
>JANOSQ010000925.1:0-1742 GCA_031415915.1 Fimbriiglobus sp.
TGCCGCTTTCGAGCAGCTTGCCCGGCCCGACGGCGATGACTTTGCCTTGCTGCGGCTTCTGCTTGGCCGTATCCGGCAGCAGGATGCCGCCGGCGGTCTTCTCGTCGGCGCTGCCCGCTTCGACGACGATGCGGTCATCGAGAGGCTTCAGGGTCAGGGCGGCGGGTTTGGATTCTTTGGCCATTTGTAGCTCGGGGTCTGGGGTCTAGGGTCGGGGGTCTTGTCAGAAAATCGGTTGGTTTTTGAAGTTGAAATCTCGGCGAAGGAAACGGCGACAGGGTCCGAGGATGGGAGGCATTCGCCTAGACCCAAAACCCCAGACCCCGTTTACATCCTCCCGCCCATGCCGCCCATGCCGCCCATGCCGCCCATTCCTCCGCCACCATGATCGTGATCATGGTGATCACCGCCGGCGGACTTCGGTTCGGGGATGTCGGCGATCATGCCTTCGGTGGTGAGCAGCAAGCAAGCGACGCTGGCGCCGTTCTGCAGGGCGCTGCGGGTGACCTTCACCGGGTCGACGATGCCGGCTTTGCGCATGTCTTCGTATTCGTCGGTGTCGGCGTTGTAGCCGAAGTTCTTCTCTTTGCTCTTGGCGATGTTCGCGACGATGACGGTGCCATCTTTGCCCGCGTTCTCGGCGATCATCCGGCAGGGCATTTCCAGCGCCCGGTAGAGGACGCGAACGCCGGCGGCCTCATCGGTGTTGGCGAGTTTGAGTTTGTCCAGCGCCTTGCGGGCTTGCAGCAACGCGACCCCGCCGCCGGCCACGATGCCTTCTTCGATGGCGGCTTTGGTCGCGGCGTGGGCGTCTTCGTAGAGGGCTTTGCGTTCCTTCATTTCGGTTTCGGTGTCGCCGCCGACCTTGATCACCGCGACGCCCCCGGCGAGCTTCGCCAAGCGTTCTTGCAGTTTCTCGCGGTCGTATTCGCTTTCCGTCTTACCGATTTCCTTGCGGATCAGTTCCGCCCGGCCTTCGATGGCCTTCTTATCCCCGGCACCTTGGGTGACGGTCGTGTTCTCCGCGTCGATGCGGATGCGCTTGCAGCGGCCGAGTTGTTCGAGGGTGATGTTCTCGAGTTGCAGGCCGAGGTCCTTGAAGATCGCTTCGCCGCCGGTGAGGACGGCGATGTCTTCGAGCATCGCCTTGCGGCGGTCGCCGTAGCCAGGGGCCTTGACGGCGCACACGGTCAGCACGCCCTTGAGCTTGTTGAGCACGAGGGTCGCGAGCGCTTCGCCTTCGATGTCTTCGGCGATGATGACGAGCGGGGCCTTCTGCTTGTTGGCGACGAGTTCGAGCAGCGGGATCAGATCCTTCACGTTGCTGATCTTGTCTTCGAAGATCAAGATGTACGGGTTGTCGAACTCGCACGTCACCGATTCTTGATTGTTGACGAAGTGCGGGCTGAGGTAACCGCGGTCGAATTGCATCCCCTGCACGACCGTGACTTCGGTCTCGGGGGTTTTGCCTTCTTCGATGGTGATGACGCCGTTGCTGGCGCCGACCTTCTTCATCGCCTCGGCGAGCTTGGCGCCGATTTCTTTATTGTTGTTCCCGGAGATCGTGGCGACTTCCGTGATCGCCTTCATGTCTTTCGGATCGATCGGGTCGGCGAGTTTGTGCAGCTCTTCGACGACCTTCTCCACGGCGATTTGAATGCCGCGGACGAGCGACATCGGATCGCCCCCCGCGGCGACCGACATCAGCCCATCTCGGAAAATGAAAAAGGCGAGCACGGTGG
>JANOSQ010000926.1:0-4769 GCA_031415915.1 Fimbriiglobus sp.
CTTCAATCGTTGAGTGGGCTGCCGTCGGCCGCGTGGATACCCCGTTTGAGCACCATCGGATCGATCGACTTCTTGATCGTGCGGACGCTGCCGTCGAACATGCCCGCTTGGAAAACTGTGGCGTTCGGCAAGCCGAGCGCGGGGAGCGGGCCGTCCATGCTGAACGGGTAATCGTTGAACTGGCTCCACGTCACGCGCTCGCCCCCTTCGACGATAGCGATGGTGTTCGTCGTCCCGTCTTGGATCGTCGCCAAGGTTCGATCGAGGTCGTACCCGGCCCCGCCGCCGTAGAAGACGCGGTAGCGTGAGGTCGGTTCGCCACCGGCGTCCGCGGGGTGGATCAGCGTCTTGATCCGGACGTTCGAGTGGGGTTCGTTGGCCGCACTGTTCCACGGCTCGGCCAGTTGGAACTGGCGGTAGAGGTTGTCCTGTTCCATGTACGGTAGGATGGCCACGCGCCAGCTCAAGCGGTCGCTGAGCTTCTGCGGCTCGGCCCCGCGCGGGCCGACGTAGTAGTAGGGTTGCGGATAGACACCGTTCGCCGATTGATAATTCTCTTGGCCACTCATGAGTTGCTTCAAATTGTTGGTGCTCTGCATGCGGGCACTCGCCTCGCGGACTTTTTGAACCGCGGGCAGCAACATCGCGATCATCAGCGGCAGCGCGGTGAGCAGCCCGATGCCGGAGAGAATCATCCCCGCGATGGCGAAGCCGTAGCCCGTGTCGTTGCGCGAGCGCGCCCGACCGAGTGCGATCACCCCGCAGATCAGGCCCGGGATCGAAGTGAGACCGCCGCACAGGGCGAGCACGCCGAGTACGAGCGACACCGTGGCCATGCCGTTGCCGGGGATCTCGCGCAAGCGGGGTCGCTCCTCGCGGTAATCGTCGTCGCGTTCAGTCGCCATCGGTTCTCCCTTTCGCCAGTCGGGCCGCGACTTTCACCGCCGCGATCAAACTGCTTTCGTCCGCGATCCCATGCCCCGCGATGTCGTAGGCGGTGCCGTGGGCGACGCTCGTCCGCACGATAGTCAGCCCCGCCGTGACGTTCACCGCCCGCCGGCCGCCGAGCAGTTTCATGGCGATGTGGCCGTGGTCGTGGATCATCGCCGCGATACCGTTGAACTTCGCCCGGTTGTGCGGCAGGAAGATCGCATCGGCGGCGATCGGCCCGGTCGCGGCGATCCCCTCGGCCCGTGCCCGCGTGATCGCAGGGGCGATGATACGGGCTTCTTCGTCGCCGAACAATCCGCCGTCGCCGGCGTGCGGATTCAGCGCGGCCACGCCGATACGGGCGGGTTGACCGGTGAGTTGCGGAACGATCCCATGGAGCAAGCGGATCGTGTCGAGCACCGATTCCACCGAGATGTTGCCGACCGCGATCAGGACGGATTGGTGCAGCGTGACGTGGGCCACGGCGAGCGGCAATTCGTCGTCGAACAACAGCATCGCGTGGGACTTCGCGCCCGTGCGGTGGGCGAGGATTTCCGTGTGGCCGGGGAACAGAACGCCGGCCGCGTGGAGGCCTTCTTTGTGGAGCGGGCAAGTCACGATGCCGTCGGCCCGGCCCACGAGGCATTCGTCGATGGCGAAGCAGAGCCAATCGTATGCGGCCCGCCCCGCCTCGGCGGAGACCCGCCCAAGTGGGATCTGCGACAAATCGACCGGGGACGGGTTGAAGCACTCGATCCCGGCGGGGAGCTTCGCCGGGCACCCGATGACAACGGGCCGACAGTGTTCGCGCAACCCCGGCCACGCCTTCGCGATGATCTCCGGGCCGATGCCCGCGCAATCGCCCATCGTGATCAGCAACTTCGGTTTCATCGCGCTTCCGGTTGGCGTTGCCCCTGCGGGTTCCCCCCGTTATACGGCGGGGGTTCGTCCGTGGGGGGAGCCGGAATGCGGGGGGGTCGCCTAGTCTGGGCATCGATCGTCGCCGCGCTGGTCTCGGCGGGCGCATCGGCGAGCGATCCTATCGCGAAGCCGGAAGTGGCCGAGCGCACGCTCCCCATCAATTTCGCCACGGCGTTGCAACTGGCCAACGCCAAGCCCATCGACATCCGCGTGGCCGAGCAACTGGTGACGATCGCGTCGCGGCAGCTCGACCGGGCCCAGATGCTTTGGATACCGAACCTCGTCGTCGGGGCCGACTTCTACCGCCACGAAGGCGCCCAACAAGATGTCCCCGGCAACACCGTGCGCTCGGATCGCAGTTCGTCGATGCTCGGCTTCGGGCCGAACGTCGTCTTCAATTTGTCCGACGCGATCTACAGCCCGCTGGCGGCGAAGCAAGATTTGAAAGCCCGGCGAGCCGCGGTGCAAACCGCGACGAACGACTCCATGCTCGCCGTGGCGGAGGCTTACTTCTACGTCCAGCAAGCCCGCGGGGAACTCGCCGGGGCTTTGCTCGCGGCGCAGCGGGCCGAGGAAGTCGGCAGGAAGGTCGCGGCGCTCGACGTGCGTCTGGAGGCGTCGCGGGCCAAGGTCGAACTCGCCCGCCGGCAGCAAGCGGCGACCGCCGCGCGGGAGCGCTGGCGCACGGCGAGCGCCGAACTCGGCCGGTTGCTCCGACTCGAACCGGGCACGCTCATCGAACCGATGGAACCGCCCTTTTTGGCCATCACCGTCGTGCCGGATGTTTCGTCGCTCGATGCGCTCATCCCCATCGGCTTGACGAACCGGCCCGAATTGCAGGGGCAACAAGCGTTCGTGCAAGCCACGCTCACCCGGTTGAAGCAAGAGAAAATCCGCCCGTTGGTGCCGAGCTTGGCGCTGCGGGGCGCCTCGACCAATCCGGAGGGGAGCCTCGCTTACGGGGGCTTCGCCAAGCGCGGCGATCCGCTCGGTTCACGCTTCGACCTCGATTTGCAGATCCTCTGGGAGTTCCAATCGCTCGGCTTCGGCAACCGCGCCAAAGTCGGCGAGCGCCAAGCCGAGCACCAGATCGCCACGCTCGAACTCTTCCGCACGCAGGATCGCATCGCGGCGGAAATCGCCGCGGCCCACGCCAGGGTGAAGTCGTCCTCGGAGCGGATGGCCCAAGCGGAGCCGGCGTTGAAGGAAGCCCTCGTGCTCGTGGAGAAGAGCTTGGAGGGGATGAACCAAACCCGGCGGGTCGGCGAAGCGGATTTGCTCGTCGTGCGGCCGCAGGAGGTCACCGCGGCCGTGCAGTCGCTGGGCCAAGCGAACGCGGATTTCTACGCCGCCGTCGGCGACTTCAACCGCAGTCAATTCCAGCTCTACCGGGCACTCGGGCACCCCGCCCAGTGTTTGCCCGCGACCCTCGATCCCGAGAAAAAAGCGGAGCCGGTTCCTTTGCCGCTGCAGCCGTCGCCGGGGAAAATGCCCTCCTTCCTTCCCGCGGTGCCGATCCCGGCTCCGGCGGAGGACGTCAGCCTCGTTTCGTACCGCCCAAACCCGCGGCGGACGGATTGGCCACCCGTCGCGCTGTCGCTGTTGCAGAATGCGGCGAAGCGGCCGGTGACCCTGGAAACCGCGGAAGTGTGGAGCGCTCCGAAGCCGCTTCCACCGGCCGCGATTCCCGCGCCCACGATCATCGTACCGCCGAAGATTCTACCGCCGCCGTTGGAAGATCCGACCGAATGGACGAAGCCCGCGAACCCGAGGAAGTAAGACACTTGCGCCGCGGAACGCGGGCTAGAATAGAGCAGCAATTTCAACGGGGTCGCCCCTTTTCCACGGCCCCGGATCACGACCGCCTCCCGCCCTTTGTGAGGAGCAAGTCATGGATTCCATCGTCCCCGTGTACCACCCGTTGCGGACGCTCTTCGCCGGGCTGACCGAGCAAGCGTTCGTCTCGCAAATGGGGATCGCCGATCCGCCGCTCGTCGATTACATCACCGACTTGCTCGCCCGCTTCCTGCACGTCGATCAAGTCTTCCGGCTCCGGGACACCGCCGGCCGGCCGATCTCCGAGTTGGCGCTGATGGCGATGGAAGCCGAGAAACTCCCGGCCGCTGGCCGCACCCGCCGCGAGTACCACAGGCACATCGGCGACTTCGCGCTCTACTACACGGGCCTGTTCCCGGAAGCGGTGAATCGCTTCCAACACTTCCCGAGTCGGGATCACCTCGTCAACTTCACCCGTTTGGGCAAGCGCTCGTACCAGTTGGCTAGTGAAGCCGACAGCGAGCACTTCCGGGAGGAATCGGCCGTGCTCCAGCGACTGGGTCACGACTTCGAGCTCTGCACCCTGGGCCTGCGCGAAGTGCGCCATGAATGGGAAGAGCTGGCCCGATTCCCCCCGGGGAATGGGCTGCTGCTGCGGTGATGGCTGACTTCCGAAGTCCGGCTTCGACTTCGGAAGTCAGCCCACGGGTCTAGCACCGATTCTTGGGATTTTGTAGGTCTCGCTCTGCGTGACGCCATGACCTACTAGGCCGTGTTGACGATTGCCAGCGCTTGATGAATCCAAATATCAAGTGCAAGAAGCCAGCGTAGTATCTGCTCTATCCTCGGAATTTTTGTAGAGGAGTTTGCAGCAGAATGAAAATGCTGTTTGTCATCTATCGTCGAATTCGCAACGAGTGGGTGACTTTGATTTGCGAGCGGTGCATTCGGGAACTAGAAACATGAAACATGCAGTTGAAGAGTTGTCCGAAATGAATGGAAGCTGGATATGGAATTTTCCTCTTCTGCCACAACTGCGTTCATCGAATCGAAACTGTCGGGCGACTTCTGGTCAAAATTTCGACAGACCTTCGGGCCGGCACTCATCGGGTTAGCGGGTGGAACACTGACCCTCGGCTACG
>JANOSQ010000927.1:0-10893 GCA_031415915.1 Fimbriiglobus sp.
AATTGCCACTCGGCCTTTTTGGTCGCGCCCGGTTCCCCGGCGTCGATGACCGCGAGATTCCCGGCTTGGGAGATCGCCAAGGTCGCTCCGCTGAGCGGTTCCTTGAAGACTTCGACGCCGATCTTCGCGGCCTTGTCCCAATCGGTGTCGCCCCCTTTCCGCACTTTCAAATCGTGGGCGTAGACCCAAAGCGGCTTCGGCGCGGGCTGGGCGAACGCCGTGGGGGCCAAGGCCATCCCGGCCGCGAGCGTGAACAAGACCCGAAGTTTCATGGCGGCGATCTCGAGAAAGGTGTGCGGCAAACTGCCCAGTTTCGGCATTCCATGGAGACGGCTCTCCTTTGTCAAGTTAACACTCTTGCCGACCGCGGGTTGAGAAAATCCGGCCGATTCTCCGATTTGGTGATGAAAGCCGCTTGACCCGCCCGGAACCCGTGGTTATCAACCCGCCGCTTACACACAGTCTCTTTCGCAGTCGGTCGGATCTCCGGCCGGCGCTCGAACGGACCGACCGCCCTCGGCGGCTCGCGTTCCGGAGCGGCGCGACGCAGGGTCGGGGGACCTTGCCCGCATCGCCGGAGATGTGCCCGGCATTCATGCTGGTCTTCGCATTCGGAGGGGAACGGAGCCATGATGTCCCAGGCGAACAAATGGGGTTGGAAGGCGCTGGCAACACGGATGTTGCTCGCGCCCGTTTTGATGGCCGGCCCGTTCGCGGTCCCGGCTCTCGCGCAAAAAGGATCCGAAGCGGGCAAAGCCCGTCTGACGGCTCCACCGCCCGCCAAGGCGGTCGCGGCCGATCCGAAAGAACTGCTCAAGCAGGGCCGCAAAGCCTTGGCCGAGGGGCGCTTCGATGCCGCCCAGGATTTCGCCCGCCAAGCGGATGCGAACAACCCGCAAGGCCGCTGGGGCTTGCTCGGCGATACGCCAGAGTCGCTCCTGAAAGATTGCCAATCCGCCCGGGCCAAGACCGACAAGGTCGAAGCCGAGCGCTTGGTGAAGGAAGCCAAGGAACTCTTCGCGCGTCCGGCGAAGTCCGAAACCGAACGGGCCGCCAATCTCGACTCCGCCGCGACGCGGATCGACCGCGCGTGCACCTTGTGCGGCCCCGCCGGGTTCATCGACGAACTCAACCCGTTCGCCGACCGCCCCGAGAGCCTGAAGCGGGAGATCGATTCCGCCCGCGGGAAGCTCCGCCGCACGGTCCCGGCGACCAACGACGCCCGCGCCACCTACGCCGGGACCAAACCCGCCGCCGGCTTGCCGAAGCCCACCTTCGAAGGCATCGCGCTGCCGAAAGCGCTCGAAGTGCCGTCGGCCCCGGTCGCGACCCAGCCGATCTCCGCGGATAACCGCGAAGCCGCGGTGAAGTTTATGGAGGAAGGCCGTGCCCTCTTGGCCAAGGATTTCATCCTCGAAGCCAAGGTGAAGTTCGGCGAGGCCAACAAGCTGAACGTGCCGTTCGCTTACACCGAAGAAAACCCGCACCGCTGCGAGCAAGACGCCGCGGCCAAGGGCAAAGAGAAGATCGAATCCTTCAAGCGGATCGGTCAAGAGTTCGCGGCCCGCAAAGAGTACGTCAAGGCCGAGGCGAGCTACGCCGCGGCCCTGAAACTCGCCGCCGGACTGGAAATGCGGACCCGCGACATCGAAACCGAACTCGCCGCGCTCAAGGCGGGCCAAGGCGTCATGGTCGCCACCGCGCAACTGCCGGACGCGCCGCCGTTGGGCATCGAGCCGGTTGTGCCGGACTCGCCCAAGCTCGACTTCCCGACGCTACCGGACGTGCCGACGATCCCCGGTGAACCGAAGATCGAAGCGCCGAAAGTCGAACTGCCGAAGCTCAACACGCCACCGGTCGAATTGCCGAAGCTGCCGAAGGTCGATGCCGTCAAACCCTTGAAGCCGATCGAACCGATGCTGCTCGATCCGAAACCGACCGTCACGGCAGGTCGCAAACTCCTCGACGAAGCCGTCGGGGAACTGAAGCGCGGCGAAGTGGAATTGGCCCGCAAGCTGGCCATCCAAGCTTACAACGGCGATTACGGCGTGAAGCCCGAAGCGGTTGAACTCCTCCGGGAAATCGACGCCGAGATGTACACGGCGAAGAAGAAGGAAGCCGCGGCGTCGTTCAAAGCCGCCTCGGAAGCCTTCAACTCGAAGCAGTACGACAGCGTCGAAAAGCTGCTGTTGATGATCGACCCGACGCTACTCACGGCGGAACAGGCCAAGAGCCACGAGACCATGCTGCGGGTGACCGGCGCGGCCATCGCCAAGGCCAAGGAGCCGCTGCCGGGCGCCGCCCCGACCACGCCGCCTTCGACGCTGATTCCGAGCACGCCGACCGCGCAAGCTCCGAATCTCGCCGAGCAGATGAAAGCCATGACCGACGTGGAGTTCCAACAACTCCGCTCGGAAGGCCTGCAAGCCGAGTCGGTGGCCTTGGAAGCCTTCAAGAAGGGTGAGACGGACGTGGCCATCACGACCCTCACCGACTTCGTGAACAAAGTGAAAATGTCGAAGCTCTCGACCTCGCGACAGACGCTGTTGGCCGGCCCCGCGGAGCGACGCCTCGACACCTTCCGCGTGATGAAGAAGCAAATCGACTTCTACACGAAGGAAGCCAAAGAGAAGAGCAGCCAGCGCGACCGCGTGGTCATGAAGTCCCAAGCCGAGCAGCAGAAGCAGGACGAGATCGCCAAGCGCGTCCAGCAGGTCAACGGCTTGCTGAAGTCCCAGAAGTACCGCGAGGCGGAAGCGCTGGCCCTCCAGACGAAGGCGCTCGATCCCGAAAACCCGACCATCGCGCTGATCTACGAACTGGCCAAGAACAACCGCCGCGTCAATGACGCGAAGCAGCTCAAGTCGGACAAAGAGCAGTTCAACGTCGACGCGTTCCAAGGCGGCGAGAAGCAAGGGCCGTACGTCGATCACGAGAACCCGATCAAGGTCGCTCTGGATCGGTCGCGGAACAATCAACTCCGCGGGCCGGGGGATGATCTCTACAGCAAGACCCGCACGCCGATCGAGCGCGAGATCGAACTCAAGCTCGAGAAGCCGCTGACGCTGGAATTCCAGCAGGCCCCGCTGCGGGAAGTCATCCGCAAGTTCGCCGACACCGCCGTCATGAACATCATGACCGACGACGCGGCACTATCCGACCTCAGCATCGACCTCGACAAGGTGCTGATCACCGAGTCGATCAAGCAGCCGATCTCGCTCCGGAACATCATGCAAGTGATCCTGGAGAAGTCGGGCCTGCAATTCGTGGTGCAGAACGACGTGGTGCTGGTGACCTCGATGAAGAAAGCCAAAGGCCGGCTGTACACGAAGGTGTTCTCGGTCATGGATCTGGTCACCCCGATCCCCGACTTCGCCCTGCCCGAACACGCTTCGCTCAGCAAGGCGCTCGAACGGCAGCAGAACCCGACGATGCCCTGGATGACCGACACCAAGGGCACCAGCAGCATCAGCACGCCGAAGAAAGGCCTCGGCGAAGGCCAACTGGCCAGCGGCAACACCCCGTGGCAGAACCAACAAGGCTTCGGCCAACCGAATGGGGTTCTCGACAACCAACCGGGCGGCGAGCAGAAGAGCGCGTTGTCACCGGGTGCGTTCCTCGCCCCGAACAAAGCGAACCACTCCGAGCAGCTCAAAGGCCTCATCACGGGCATGGTTCGGCCGTATTCGTGGGAAGCCCTCGGCGGCACCGGCAAGATCGCCTACTACGACATCGGCGGGGCGCTCGTCGTCAACCAGACGGCCGACGTCATCAAAGAAGTCCAAGACTTGCTCGAATCGCTCCGCCGCTTGCAAGACCTGTCGGTGGCGGTCGAAATTCGCGTCATCTCGCTCACGGAAAGCTTCTACGAGCGGATCGGCGTCGACTTCCAGATGAACATCAAGACCAACAACAGCCCGCAGTTCGAATCGGCTCTGACGACCGGGGCCTTCCGCCCGGAGCCGTTCATCAACAACAACAACGGCAAGGGCACGACGGGTTGGAACCCGGCGGCCGGCGGCTTCACCTCCGACCTGAACGTGCCGATCCGCCCGAACACCTACGGGTTCTCGGTGCCTCCGTTCGGCGGCTACCCCGGCAACAACAACGGCGGCCTGAACCTCGGTTTGGCGTTCCTCAACGACATCCAAGTGTTCATGTTCCTCGAAGCCTCCGCCGGTGACCGCCGCGTCAACGTCATGCAGGCCCCGAAGATCACGCTGTTCAACGGCCAAACTTCGACGGTGTCGGTCAGCGACCTGGCGTACTTCACGCTCGGCCTGCAAATCATCAACGTCGGCGGGCAGTTCGTGTACATCCCGCAGAACACGCCGCTGCCGATCGGGCAGGGTGCCGGCCTCGGTGGTGGCCAAGGTGTGAGCGTGACGGTGCAAGCGGTCGTTTCCGCCGACCGCCGCTATGTGCGGATGAACCTGGCCCCGCAACTGTCGGCCCTCGCCAGCGCCACGGTGCCGCTCTTCCCGGTCACGGCCTTCATCACGCCGGTGTTCGAGGGCGGTTCGCAAGGCCAGCCGATCCCGTTCACGCAGTTCTTCCAGCAACCGGCCTTCACCAGCATCACCGTGCAAACGACGGTGGCGGTGCCGGACGGTGGTACGGTCCTGCTCGGCGGGTTGAAGACGCTCGAAGAAGGCCGCAATGAATTCGGGCCGCCCGTCGTCAGCCAGATCCCGTACCTCAACCGGTTGTTCCGCAACACCGGCATCGGTCGGGACACCCGGCACATCATGATCATGGTCACGCCGCGGATCATCATCACGGCCGAAGAAGAACAACTCCAGACGCAAGTCGGGGGCGTCCCCGGCAACTGAGCCGGATGATCGCAAGCAACAACGCCGCGGCCCGTGGGATCGTTCCCACGGGCCGCTCGGCATTTCGGACGGTTCGTCTGTCCAGCGCAATATCCCCCACCCCCCTCTGGACAGACTCAATATTTTCTGGACAGACCGAACTTTTCTGGACAGACCAACCCCGCCTAGGACTTACGTCGAGGCTCCGCGCTGGACAGACCACCGATTGCCGGACGGGCCTCCCGGGATTGATCCGTCGCTGACGCGTCCGGCTCGTAACCTTGCTCACAACCGTCAAAGTTTGCCGCGCTTCGCTCCCTTCCCCCCGCCGATTCTTCGTTCCTTTGGGCGCCCGCACTTTTGTAAATTCTGCAACTCCGGCTTGGATGCCCGCCGCCGTGAGGCAAGATACCGGGGAGGGTGACGCTCGCACGCAATGTCCGCGTGTTGCCGATCCTTCCCGGGGGGCTTCCCATGCCCGTGACACCTGTTCCGCACGCGGTCGAACGGGCGAATTGTTCGATTCGCCCGAATTGGCTCAAGTCGCTTTTCGCCGCGAGTCTGGCCGCCGGACTGCTGGCGCCGAGCGCCTCGGCCCAAGTGCCCGTGCCGCACGAACGCTCGCCGGACGACCGGCTCGCGCTCAAGGTGCAAGCCGCGCTGTCCGGTGACGCGAAGCTGAAACCCCACGACCTGAACTTGCTCGTCAACGTCGTCGACGGCTTCGCCGTCATCGGCGGGGCCGTGCCGAGTGAAGACCTGCTGCCCCGGATTCGCTCCGTGGCGTTGGGGGTCGAGAACATCCGCGGGGTGAAGGTGTCCGGCTGGATCGCCGGCACCGACCCCCGGGACGATCCGTTCGCCCGCAAAGTCGCGGAGCATATGGAGGCGGCGAAACCGGTGCCGAAGGAACTGCTCGAACCCCTACCGCCCCCGGTCGCGGCGGGGAATCTCCCGCCGTTGGCGATCCCCGTGCAAGCTCCGCCTTCGGTTTCGGCACCGCCGCCGCTGCGGAAAGAACCCGCCTCGGGGAACACCGTCGTCCGCCGGCCCGCGCCCGGCGGGTTGTTCCTCGACCCGGTGGTCTCGTCGTCGAATGCGCCGCGCCGACCGCTCGTCCCGGGAGCGGCCCCACTGCCCTACCCCACCATCCCGCCGCCGGGGGTGCCGACCCGACCGGAAGCCGTGGAGGATCCGCGCTTCGCCGAGTTGACCGCGAAGGTGTCCGGTTCGACGGCCACCATCGGCGGTCGGGTGCGGAAATTGGCCGATGCGTGGGATTTCGCCGATGCCGTGCAGAAATGGCCGGGGATCGACACGGTCGTGGTCGGCTCGGTGAAGATCAAATAACTCAGGCGCCGGTCGTGCCGAGCACGCGGGTGAGCAGGTTCTCCAAATAGCTCTGCACGCTCCGGCCCGGCTTCATCTTGATCGCCTCGCTGAGCACTAACACCGCCGATTGGGCCACGATCGTGTTGTCCACCGGCACCCCGAGTCGCTTGGCCCGCTCGGCGGACAACCGCGCGATGCCGATGGACGAACGGATCGACGCGGGTTGCTCCACGGACGGTTCTTCCCGCGTCGAGTGCACCAATTCCAAGATCGACTCGATCCGTGCCGCGGTCAGCTCGTATTCCGCGCAGTGCGTCCGCACGATCTTCTGTTCCACGGCCCGCTTCGGGTATCCCAGCTGAACCCAGACCTTGATGCGATCCTTCACGGCGCCGGGTAGCCGGCGGGTGCCGCGCTGCTCGTTCGGGTTCATCGCGGCGATCAAGTAGAACTGCTTATCGACTTGGTACCACGTCCGCAGCGATGGGATGTAGAGTTTCCGCTCTTCGAGGGCGTCGAGCAGGGTGTTCAGCACGTACTCGTCGCCGCGGTTCATTTCGTTGGCGAGGAAGACGCCTCCTTGCAATGCCGAGATGGTGAACGGCCCCGGCACGAACGCTTGGGTGGAGTAACCGTATTTGAAGACGAGCGTCGGGTCGAAGCTGCCGATGAGGTTGGATGGCCGCACGAGGTCGGAGAAGGTGACCCAGTCGAAGGGCCGCTTCAAATCTTGGGCAAAGCGACGGCACAGTGCCGTCTTCCCCGAGCCGACGGGGCCGATCAAGCCGACGTACAACCCCGCGTGGTAGGCGTCGAGCATCGCATCGTAGGCGTCCTTGTACTGCCCTTCGAGGATGATGTCGGAGTCCGGCCGCAGGTCGGTGACTTTCTTCGATTCGAGCAGCGCGGTGTAATCGGTCATGGGTACTCCGATGTAGTGGATCGACTGCCGACAATTGTCATCCCGTCGCATCTCGGCCTGTAAGGCCGATTCTGTCAGCCCGGGCCGGAGTCTTCGGAGGCCCGGGTCATCGGCACAAACAAATCTTCGGCCTGAAAGGCCGATTCATTCCCAGCCGTGAACCGGCCTTTCAGGCCGGACTTCATTCTCTCGTGTGAACCCAGGCCTCCGTTGGCTTCGCCAACTCCGATCTGGGCTTACAGAACCGGCCTTTCAGGCCGGAAGTGGGAACAGTGAGCCATGACTTTTAAGGATAGTCGGTCTTAGTAGGTCACGCTCTGCGTGACGACCCTCGAGCATCCGGAACGGGAATGGCGTCACGCAAAGCGTGACCTACAAATCACGGCGCCACATCCAAAGCGAAGTACTTCTCGGTCGTGGTCGGTTCCACGGCTTCGGGCATGGCGAGTTTGATCTTGGCGAACTCGGCTTTCAATTGGTCGAATTCGGTGCGGTCGAGCACCTTCCGCCGCTTGGTGAAGCCGAGGCCACCCAAGATCTGCCGGCCGTAATAGGTGCGAGAGAGTTCATCCACATCGAAGCCGGCGCCGCCGGAGGTGCGGCCCTTCTTGACGATCCGCACGCGGGTCAATTCCTTGACGCGAGCCATGGTGATGATCTGGTTGAGCAACTTCCAATCGGTGGTCGCTTTGAAACGCTGGTTCAACTCCGGCTTGGCGTCGAGGCGTTCCTTCACCATCGTGAAGAGGGCCTTCTGAATCCGCACGTCCCAGACGGCGTCCGCGTCGGCTTCATCGCCCGCTTCCACGAGGGGGTCGAGGTCGATGACCGTGACGAAGCGGCCCGATTCCAAATGGCCGTTGAGTCCCGTGACCCAGTGATCGATGCGGTCGGCGCGGGGCATGGCAACGCTCCTCAGTTCACCACGGTTTCATTGTCCTGTCGTTCCAAGCGGACGCGCTTGCCCACCAACTCCGGCCCCGCGTGGTGCGTGATCAATAGCACCTGCTTGGCGAGTTCCCGGTCGGCGAGGCGTACCAAGAGCGTTTCGCGGTGGATTGTGTCCAAGCCGTAGGTCGGCTCATCGAGCAGCAGCACGGGGCACTCCGCGGCGAGCCGGGCGACGGCGAGTCGGTAGGCCAAGCCCAAGAGCAAGCGGTGCCCGCCGCCTTCGTAGAGCGACGCCGGGACTTCTTCGTCGAGTTCTTTCGGGACGACCTGCACCGAGTATTGGGTCGGATCGATCACGAATGCAGTGAAGGCGTCGGTCTGCGACAACCGGCGGTGCAAGGCGATGGCGTCCGCGGCGAGTTTGGTCGACGCTTCGCTGCGGATCTGCACCTGGTAATCTTTGAACGCCGCTGAGATCCGCCGGAACCGCTCGGCCCGGGCGGCTTTGATTTCCAACGTTGCCGCGTTCGCTTTGGCGGTGGCCTGTTCGCGTTCCAAATCGGTCTGCCGGCGTTCGAGCGATTGCTTTTGAACGCTGAACCGCTGCAAGAGTTCGGTGAGCGCTTGCCGCTCGGCGATCCGCCGGCCGACGGTCTCGGCCATGGATTGCTTCAACGCATCGACGGCATTGCGGATTGAGGCGATCACCGCAGCCGGTTCGCCATCGAGCGTCCACTTGGCCTCGACCTTCGCGGACTTGGCTTCGGTTTGAACTCCGAGGTACGCTTCGGCTTCGGCGGTCGCAGCAGTCTCCCCCTCGGTTTGCCGCTTGCCGATTTTATCTTCGAGCGCGACCAGCCGATCCCGCTGCTCTTTCAACTTGTGCATTCGTTGGGTTTGGTGCCGCTCCTCGGCGTTCGCTTTATCGAGCGACGACTGCACGACCGTTTGCTTCTGTTGAAGTTCGGCCAGCAGCGTGTCCAACTGGGCGACTTCCTCCGTCCATTGGGCGAGTTCCTTCTTCGTCTGAGCCGCGTCGATGGTGGCGCCGCAGACCTCGCACATGGCCCCCTTCCCTTTGGGCAGCGCCTGGCGGCGATCGAGCCGGCCGGCCAAGTCGCCGCGTTGCTCGTGGAGTTTGCGTTTCTCGGTGAGGATGCCGTCCAATTCCCCGCGCTGCTTTTCGTCGCTCTTGGCCCGCACTACGATTTGCGATTCGAGGGTCGCCAGTTCTTTTTCGGCGTCCCCTTTGGAACCCTCCTTCAGCGCTTCGTCGAGTCGTTCCCGTTCGTCGGCGAGCCGGCGCTTGGCGACTTCGCCCTGCTTCTGCCGCTCCTCGAATGACGCGACCGCTTTCAGCAGAGGGGCGAGTTGCTGGTCGAGTTCTTTCCGCGGGTCGGCGGCTTCCCCGAGCGCGGCCAGTTTGTCCGCCGTCGTCTTTTCCTCGGCCGCGGCCGACGCCGCTTCGCCGCGCACTTGGGCCAGTTCGTTGCCGACGGATCGGATGCGTTCGCGCAGCACATCCAGCCCCGCCGCTTCTTTCGCGAGTTCGAGGGCCATCTGCCGGAGTTCTTCCTCGGCCATCGCCGCGGCCGTGACGCCGAGGACGATGTCGAGCTGTTTGGAACCGTCGAGGATCGCCGGAATTTCCCCCTGCCGCATGTGTAGCGCGATGCAGAAGAATCGCCGGGTCAACCCAGTGAGTTCTTGGAGTTGCAGTGCGAGCTTGTCTTCGGTGTCGCCGAAGTCGGAGGCGAGGAGATACTTTTCGCCGTCGTCGAGGATCGCTTTGAGCGTGAAGTGGCCATCGAGCGTTTTCTTCGACTTCGGCGGCGATTGGTGGATGCGTTGGAGCAGGAACCGCTCGCCGGTTTTGCCCGTGAATAGCAGTTCGACGCCGATCGATTTCTTGCCGGGCCGCATCAGCGAGCGGATCGTTTTGAACCCCTCGACGCGGCCGAAGAGGGCGTATTCGATGGCGAAGAAGACCGATGTCTTGCCGACGTTGTTCGGCCCTTCGAGGTAGTTCATCCCCGGTTCGAACGCGAGGGTCGCATCGCGGTAGCGGCGGAAGTTGCGGATTCGCAGGCGCTCGATCATGGCGTCACCGGCCCTTCGGCGACGGGGGTTTCTCGGGCAAGGCTTTCATCGGCCGCCACGATTTCCTCCAACCGCGCCCGGCACTTCTGCTTGGCGGCGCCGGTGAGATTCCCGGTGGGCGTCAGGTTCGTATCGTCGTCCAGCAGGAACTGCACGAACTCGAAAGCCAAACCGGCGACGCGGGCATCGGCCGGGGAAAGGTCGGGGAACGGGAGCATGGCGATCCTGCGCGGGTGAGCGCACGATTAAAGCAGATCGGCCGGCGCGGGGAAAGAGTCGGCGCCCGAGAATTTTGGCTACCCCAATTCCGCCACCAGCATCCGCAGGAACGGTTCGGCGTCGGAGACGATCCCCACCGTTTGGGTGCTGCCGCGATCCATCAGTTTCGTCACCGTCGCGGGGTTGATGTCGATGCAGGCCACTTTCACCCACGCTGGCAGCAAGTTTCCCACGGCGATGCTGTGGAGCGTCGTGGCGACCATCAGGCAGAAGCCGGTGCCGGGGACGTGGGCGCGCATCGCGGTTTGCGCCAGCAGCGCATCGGTGATGACCTCCGGCAACGGGCCGTCGTCGCGGATACTGCCGCACAGCACGTACGGGATCGGCTTCCGCACGCACTCGAACAAGATCCCCGACTTCAGCAATCCCTTCTGCACCGCTGCGGCGATGCTCCCTGTCCGGCGGATCGTGTTGATCGTCCGCAGGTGGTGCTCGTGCCCCTCTTCCGTCGGCAGGCCGTGGTCGAGCGAGACGCCGAGGCTGGTGCCGTAGAAAGCTTGTTCGATGTCGTGGGTCGCCAACGCGTTCCCGGCGAAGAGCACTTGGATGTACCCCTGC
>JANOSQ010000928.1:0-4991 GCA_031415915.1 Fimbriiglobus sp.
GGGGGAGAAAGCACCATTTTCCGGTTCCCCTCTCCGTTTCGGAGAGGGGGCCGGGGGGTGAGGTCTGCCCGATTACAGAAAAGTGCCAATCTCATTGTAGAGGGGGTCGACAGCCCGGAGGTTCGGCGACCGGTCACTTCAACTTCGGCAGTTCCTTCTTCACGAACTCCATCCGCTGCTTCATGCGTTCGCGGCCCTGCTTGGCTTCGTTCTCGAACGACTTCGCCCAGTCCTTGTTCGACTTCGCCAGTTCGTCGCGGGTGTGGACGATCCACCCGTCGATGCGTTTGAGGAACTCCGGCGTGAAGTGCTTCTCCATCAGCTCTTTGTACGCCGCGATGGCCTTCTTCTTGCCTTCGTCGTTCTCCAAGATCGCCCGCGAAACCAGCGCCCCGGCGCCCGGCCAAATCCCTTCGCCGGGGTTCTGGAACATCTGGTCCATCCCGTGCGGGATGAAGACCGCCTTGCCGTCTTTCGGCGGGAAGTAAAGGCGGTAGTTGTTGCGGTTGCGGACGTAGCCGTCCCAATCGGTCGCGACGTATTGCAGGACGGTGTTCTTGACGAAGAGATCGACGTTCACCAACTTTTCGACCGCTTCGTACCGCTTCTTGTTGTCCCCGATTTGGCACGCTTTGACCAAGGCTTTGAGATCCTTCCCGTCGTTCGGCGTCCCTTCGTCGAGCTTCAACTTCTGGTCGATGTCTTGGAGGAAGCCGCCGTCGTAAAGGTTGCCTTTGTCCGCGCCGGGGAAGTTGCGCGTCAGGAAGCCACCGTCGTAGCCTTCCTTCAGAACGTAGAGGCCGTGCTTGCGGCCGTTCAATTCCACGACCGCGTGGGTCGTCCGCGCCGTGGGCAACCCCATCGCCTTGGCCAATTCGGAGCAGGCCATCTCGTTCAAGAAGCTGCCGTCTTGGACGGAGTTGTTCAAGTGGAACTTGTCCAACCCTTGCCAATTCTGTTCCTTCGCGAAGTGGTCGAGGTTCACCGTGAGCGCCGGCTTATCGTCGAAGTTGCGGAAGGAACCCGCGGCTCCCTTCAAGTGGATTGCCGCGTCCTTGTAAGTCTTGTCGCCGACGGCGATAGTGCAGCGCACGTACTTCTTCGGCTCGGCGTTGAGCAACTTCAAGTTGGCGGCATCGACGGTGATTTTGAACGTCGGCAGCGGCGCGGTCGCTTTGAAGATTTCCGCGGTCGGGTCGGGCTTGGGCTGCGCCGTCACGAGGGCCGGACAAACGGCGATCAGCAAGATGGCGAAACGGTGCATCGGCCACTCCGGGAATCACGCGGTGAACCCATTCTAGCCGTCACTCCGTGTCCTTCATCGCGACGCCCTTCGCTTTCTGCTGCCGCACGTACTCCGCGTTCGGTTCGATCACGGCGATGTCGCACAAACCCCACGGCGTGCCGCCGATCACCTTCTCGAACCAGTTCCCCGGCTTCGTCCGGAACGACTCCGTCTCGGTGATGCGCACCGACGATCCCTTGGCCCCGGCGAGCGTTTCCTCGAAGCCGCGCAAGCTCGACTCGTGGGTGAACAGGATCACCGTCTTCGGGCGGAAGTGACTGTCCACGATCATCTGATTCACATCCTTCGAGCGGATGCGCTTCAAATCGCGGCGGTCGGTGTAGAAGGCCACGGAATCGACGTTGCGCGGGTACGTCACCACCGTGACCTCCGGGTCGTTCAAATATTTTTCCACCAACTCCGGCCGGCCCATCGGCGACCGCATCTTCGCGTACCACGGCAGGCCGACGTAGTTGACCGCGAGCAGGAACGTTGCAAAGGCGGCGATGACACCGCGGGGATAGAGCGAACGATTCCACCGGCTTCGGGCGATGAACTCGCCGAGGGCCAAGCAGAGCGGCGGGAACGCGGGCAGGATGTACGTCGGCAGTTTGCTGCCGGACAAGCTGAAGAAGAAGAGGCACCACAGTCCCGAGAGCAACCAAAACCCCCCGGCCGCGCTGCGATTCAGAGCTTGCCGGTTTCCACCGAGCAACAGACTGCGAACGTAAGGCACCGCGAGCAACACCCCCGGCAAGAAGCCGCCCAAGAAAATGGGGACGTAGTACCAAACAGGTTCGAGGTGGTCGAACGGTTTGGCGAACCGCATGACGTTGTGTTCCCAAAAGAAGTACTTCAAGAACTCCGGCTGGCGGAAGTACATCGCGACGTACCAGGGCAAGTTCACGAGCACGACGATCCCCGCGAAGAGCAGCGCATCCGGGAAGTGAGCCTTGGCCCACTTCCACAGACTCAGCGCTTCACCATGGGTGGTGCGGTGCCGTTGCAACCACGCGAATAGCAATAGCGGTGGGAACAGCAGCACTTCGGAGATCGGCCCTTTCGTCAGGAAACCGAGTCCGGACATCACCGCGGCGGCGATCCACCACCCGCGAATCAACTTCCCGGAGCGCACGGCTTCGAACCCGCAGAGCACCGACATCGTGACGCAGAACGTGAGCAAACCGTCGAGCAGCAGTAACCGCGCGACACCGAGGAACCCCGGAGCGACCGTGAGCAGTAGCGCCGCCCAGAAGGCCCCGCGTTCGCCGATGCTCCTCCGGCCCAGCAGGTAAATTCCGAGGATCGTGAAGTGGACGCACAGCGCCGGAACGAGCCGGGCACTGGCTTCGCTCACGCCGAAGAGTTTGAAGCTGATGGCGACGAGCCAGTACATCAACGGCGGTTTGTCGAGGTAGGGTTCGCCCTGCAGCGTCGGCACGACCCACGACCCGCCTTCGACCATCTCCTTCGGAATCTGGGCGTAACGGCCCTCGTCCGGTTCCAACAGCATGAACGACCGCGTCGGGTAGAGCAGGATCGCGGGGAGCAACAGGACGAACAAGAGCGACAGCGGCCGGACGCGTGTCCGGTCGTCGGCCTCGCCGGGAAAGAGCACGCGGTTCCAGAGATGCGTTCCCCAACCGAGCGCCGTCCGTGGGAGCGAGGTCGTCATGCCGATTCCTTCCGTGGATTGAAGGCGGCAGTCTAAGGCGAACGCGGAACTCGCGGCAAGGCGAAGTGGGTGAGGGGATATGACAATGCGCCAACGGAGTCTGGCACTTGAATAACAGCATGATTTCCCGAGCGGGGTGGCGTAAGCCCCCGTGTCTGCGAAATTCACTCGGCGAAGATCACACGGGGAACTCACGTCCCCCGCTCAGACTGAAGGTGTTTCCCGGCACTGCCAGAATCCGTTGGCGCACCCTCGGTGACGGTTCCCCTTGTTGAAACCGCCCGTTTCTGGTCAACATCCCACCTTCTCGACCACCGGGCGGAAGCTATGGCGATGGTGACGGGGCGACGGATCGCCCTCCCCCTGCCGCGGCGCTGGATCGCCGATCTGCTCCACGCGGGCCGGCGCATCCCCACGGTCACGGTCGAGCGTCGCGTCGATGTCTCGGCGGTCGCCGCCGCGCGCAAGCGCTTGGCCGATCCGCCGCCGTGGGTCGTGCTCTTCACAAAGGCCTACGCCTTGGTGGCGTCGCGCCGGCCGGAGCTGCGCCGGGCGTACATGCCCTTCCCCTGGCCGCATTTGTTCCAAGCCGACGAAAGCGTCGCGACGGTGGCCGTGGAGCGCGACTACCACGGCGAGCCGGCCGTCTTCTTCGGGAGCCTGCGCCACCCGGAACTGCAGTCGCTGGTTCAACTGACGCAGCACATGAACCGGTGGAAGACGCACCCCATCGAAAACATCCGCTCGTTCCAGAGCCTCATCAAATACACGAAGTTGCCTTGGCCACTGCGCCGTTTGGCGTGGTGGTACACGGCCAACGTCAGCCGGAAGTGGCGCATGCGCGTTTTCGGGACGTTCGGTGTCAGCGTGACCGCGAGCGAAGGGGCGACGGCGCTGAACCTGATTTCGCCGCTGAGCACGAGCGTGAATTACGGCATCTTCGGCGCCGATCACACGCTCCCCGTGCGCGTTCACTTCGACCACCGCGTGTTGGACGGCGCCCCGGTGGCCCGGGCGCTCGGCGACCTCGAAGAGACGATGAACACGGTGATCGTGGCGGAATTGTTGGCGATGGCGAACGACGCGGGAATCCGCACGGCCCCGGTGCTCTGGGACGAAGCGGCGTAGCGAAATCGTCCGCCTACCGACATCGCACCCCGACTGCAACGGGGATAAACTGACCCCATGGTTGCTCCCCTCTTCGCCGAAGTCGTCTTCGACCGGCCGCTCGACACCGCCTACAGCTACGCGGTGCCGGAGCATCTGCACGCGAGCATCGGCGTCGGCAAGCGCGTCGAGTGCTCCTTCGGCCGCGGCGACGGCGCCATCGTCGGCTACGTCATCCGAGTTTCGGACGCCGTGCCGACGCGGGAAGTCAAACCGATCCGCAAAGTCCTCGACGAAGTCGCCCTGCTCGACGAGGAACTGCTGAAGCTCACGCGCTGGATGGCGGACTACTACCTCTGCGGCTGGGGGCAGGTGCTGCACGCGGTGGTGCCCGCCGGGGTGCGTGACCGCGCCGGCACCCGCAATTCCACGGTCGTCGAACTGCTGCCGCGGGAGGAGCAACCGGCGATCTTGCCGAGCGTGACCGCGAAGCAGAAGCAAGTGCTCGACCACCTCCGGGCAATCGGGACTCCGCTCGAACAGAACGAACTCGCCAAAGCCGTCGGCGTGAGTGTGGCCGTCGTCGCCAGCCTCGTCACCAAGGGATTGTTGCGGAAGTTCCACGAGCGCGTGGAGCGCTTGCCCGCCGGTTTCTTGGATCCAATACCGAGCGATGCCGAGTTCGCCCGCACCCACGGCACGCCCATCCTCAACGACGACCAAGTGAAAGTCTGGGAACCGATCCGCACGGCGTTGGAAACGGGCGGCTACAAGTCCTTTCTCCTCCACGGCGTCACCGGCAGTGGGAAAACCGAAATTTACCTGCGGGCCATCGAAGACGTGGTGAAACGGGGCAAAGAAGCGATCGTCCTCGTCCCCGAGATCAGCCTGACACCGCAAACCATCGAACGCTTCCGCGGCCGC